>CAVHDN010000231.1:0-4155 GCA_963634315.1 Flexilinea sp.
GAAAAGCGCCTCATTTCTACCAGAAATGAGGCGCTTTTCTCATAGAAATAAGGCGCTTTTCTCATAGAAATGAGGCGCTTTTCTCCTAGACTTGTGGCGACTTTCTAAAAGGGAGTGTATAGACAGGGTCTAGAATACCAAATACTTGCACCTTTCTTGCTGCAATGCTATTTCACGTCGCCCTCCTTTATGAGATATTCGGCTATTTGCACAGCATTCAAGGCTGCACCCTTGCGTATTTGGTCACCGCTAAGCCAGAACGTGAGCCCGTTCTCGTCGGCCAAGTCCTTGCGCACGCGTCCTACATATACATCGTCCTTGCCGGCCGTTTCAAGCGGCATGGGATAAACAAGGTTTGAGGGGTCGTCTTCCAGCGTCACTCCAGGTGCGGCGGCTATGGCCTTTTGGGCTTCTTCCACCGAAAGGGGACGCTCTGTCTCTATCCAAACACTCTCCGAGTGGGCGCGGAGCGACGACACACGCACGCACATGGCCGAGCACTTCACGTCGCTGTGCATTATTTTGCGCGTCTCGTTGAACATCTTCATCTCTTCTTTGGTGTATCCGTTGGGCTGGAACACGTCTATCTGCGGAATGACGTTGTAGGCCAACTGATGGGGGAACTTCTTTACGGTTACGTCCTTGCCCTCTATTATCTCCTTGTACTGCTGCTGAAGTTCGGCCATGGCCGCTGCGCCCGCACCGCTCGCACTTTGGTAGCTCGCGATGTGTATGCGCTTAATGTGGCTGATGCGTTCCAGCGGTTGCAACACCACAACCATCATTATCGTTGTGCAGTTTGGGTTGGCTATGATGCCGCGCGGACGGTTGAGCGCGTCGGCTGCGTTGCACTCCGGAACCACCAATGGCACATCGTCGTCCATGCGGAATGCGCTTGAGTTGTCTATCATTACAGCACCATACTTGGTGATGTCGGCTGCGTACTCCTTTGAAGTGCCTGCGCCTGCCGACGTGAAAGCTATGTCAACTCCCTTGAAGTCGTCGTTGTGCTGCAGAAGTTTCACCTCATACTCCTTGCCCTTGAACTCGTATTTGCGACCGGCACTGCGTTCAGAACCGAATAGCAATAGGTCGTCAACGGGGAAATTCCTTTCTGCCAACACGCGCATAAGCTCCTGCCCAACGGCTCCGCTTGCGCCAACAATAGCTACTTTCATGTCTCGTTTGTTTGTTAAATCGTTTAGTTGTCTTTGTCCGAAAGACTCTGGCCGACTCACCGGACGATGCCTTTCAGCTTGCAAAAATACAACTTTTGGTACATTTCTCATTCAGATATGACATTTTTTTTGCACCTTTGCAGTAGATTAGCCACATTTCGGAAGACTAAGAGCCTGCTCCGTTTTTCCGCGTGCGGCGTGTCCTGTTGCCTAAAGTAATGTGCCACAAGCGATACTTATGCCCGACATATCACAATACTTTCCAATAACCGACCCGACACTAATCTTCTTTGTAGTGTTGTGCATCATCCTTTTTGCGCCCATCATCATGGGCCGCTTGCGCATTCCGCACATCATAGGCATGGTGCTCGCAGGCATTCTCGTGGGGCAATACGGGCTTAACATTCTTGTGCGCGACAGTTCGTTTGAGCTGTTCGGACGCGTGGGACTGCTCTACATCATGTTTCTTGCCGGCTTGGAGATGAACCTCACCGACATCAAGAAGCGTCAGTCGCAGTTCCTCTTGTTCGGCTTCCTCACGTTCATGGTGCCGTTCGCCACAGCCTATTTCGTGGGCACGACCCTGCTGTCCTATTCGCCCCTGGCCTCGTTGTTGCTTGCCTGTATCTTCGGCTCCAACACCCTGATAGCCTATCCCATAGTGTGCAAGTTCGGACTGCAGAAGCACCCGAGCGTTGCCTTGAGCGTAGGCTCGTCAATGATAGCCCTCACTCTGTCGCTGCTCATACTCGCTGCCATAGTGGGAGCCAACAGCGGTGAGGCCAACAGCATAGGCTTTTGGGTGATGTTCCTGCTGAAGATGTCGCTCTTCTGTGTAGGCTCCGTGCTGCTGTTGCCTCGTCTCACGCGATGGTTCTTCCGCCGCTACTCCGACTCCGTCATGCTCTACATATATGTAATGTCGGTGCTTTTCCTCAGCGCGGCCGTCTCTGCTATGTGCGGTCTTGAGGGCATCTTCGGCGCATTCCTTGCCGGCCTGCTCCTCAACAGGTTCATTCCCAGCGTGTCGCCACTGATGAACCGCATAGAGTTCATAGGCAACGCCATCTTCATACCATACTTCCTCATAGGCGTGGGCATGATTATAGACATGCGAGTGCTCTTCCACGGTGTCGATACGCTGTGGGTAGTCTTTTGCCTGGTGTTCTTCGGCACCTTGTCCAAAGCCATTGCAGCCTACATCTCATGCTTCGCCCTGCGTCTCCCTTGGCTTTCGGGCCACATGATGTTCGGCCTGACCGAGGCGCACGCCGCCGGAGGCATAGCCATAGTGATGGTGGGCATGAAGATGACCCAGCCCGACGGAACGGTCATAGTTGACGCGAACATACTCAACGGAGTGGTGATGATGATACTGTTCACGTGTGTCATCAGTTCGGTGCTGGTCGATTTGTCGGCGCAAAAGATTCTGCTGCGCAGCAAGGCCATACCCGACGAGCAGGAGAAGCGCGGCGACGATGAGAAGATAATGGCCGTGATACAGCACGATACAGAGACCGACACCCTGGTGCAACTGGCCATAATGATGAGCAACAAGAGGCTCAACCGTGGCATAATAGGACTCAACGTTGTGACCGACGACATCTACAGTAGCCGCAACCGCTCCCACGGACAGAGAATACTCGACAGGGCGGCCACCGTGGCGGCTGCATCCGACGTGCGCATTCAGACCCAAAGCCGGCTGGCCACCAACATTGCCAACGGCATAAAGCACGCCTTCAAGGAGAACTACGCTTCGGAGATAGTCATGGCTCTCCACCGACGCCAAGGCGCTCACGACACCTTTTGGGGACCTTACGCACAGGCGCTTGTGAGCGAGATAAACAGCCAAGTCATCATTTGCCATATGACCTGTCCGCTCATAACGCTGCGCCGCATACATGTGGCAATGCCCTCGAGGGTGGAGTTTGAGCCCGGCTTCTACCGTTGGGTGGAGCACTTGTCGCGCTTGGCGGGCAACATCGGTTGCAGGATAGTGTTCCATGGACGCGAGGAGACCATGTCGCTCATAAGGGAATACATACAGAACCGACATCCGGAGGTGCGTGCAGAGTATGCTCTAATGCAGCACTGGAAGGAACTGACCACCTTGTCGAAAGAGGTGAACGCCGACCATCTGCTCGTGGTGATAACGGCCCGCAACGGCACCGTGTCCTACAAGCTTGCCTTTGAACGGTTGCCCGACGAGCTGACACGCTTCTTCCCTGGCCGCAACCTGATGATAGTATATCCCGACCAGCACGGCCAACCGCAAGACACCATGACGTTTACCGCTCCACAACGCCAAGAGCAGGAGAGCGCCTACGCTACCATAATGGCGTGGATTAAGGGCGGAACTAAAAAGCGCCACGGCAGGAAACATTGAAGCAACATTGAAAAGCAATACATTTAAACAAAGCATAGAAAAGACAAAGAAATGATTGACATAAAGGAAATAACCAAAAGTTTCGGAAGCTTACAGGTGCTCAAGGGCATTGACCTGCACATCGACAAGGGCGAGGTGGTAAGCATTGTGGGACCGAGTGGCGCAGGCAAGACCACACTCTTGCAAATCATCGGTACGCTCGACCGCCCTGACAGCGGCACGGTGACCATTGACGGAATTGACGTCAGCAGACTGAGCCAGCGCAAACTTTCCGACTTCCGCAACCGTCACATAGGTTTCGTGTTTCAGTTCCATCAGCTGCTGCCGGAGTTCACGGCCGTTGAAAACGTCATGATACCAGCATTCATTGCCGGTACTCCAACGAAGGAGGCTAAGGAAAGGGCGGCAGAGCTGCTCGACTTCATGGGACTGGCCGACCGCGCCAAGCACAAGCCCAACGAACTGTCGGGCGGAGAGAAGCAGAGGGTGGCCGTGGCCAGAGCCCTTGTGAACAACCCTGCGGTGATACTTGCCGACGAGCCGTCGGGTAGCCTTGACACGAAGAACAAGGAAGAGCTGCACCAGATGTTC
>CAVHDN010000232.1:0-4132 GCA_963634315.1 Flexilinea sp.
CAAAGGATCAAGCAGTTCTCCGGACAGGACTGAAAAGCATCAGAAGAAACAAAACTAAAAAAAATACATCAGAAAAGAAATGGAAAAGAAAATTGCTCTTATCACAGGCATCACCGGACAAGATGGTTCTTACTTGGCAGAGTTCTTAATCGAAAAGGGATATGAGGTTCACGGACTGCTCCGCCGTTCGTCGTCGTTCAACACAGGACGCATAGAGCACCTCTATCTCGACGAGTGGGTGCGCGACATGAAGAAGTCTCGCTTGGTCAATCTCCATTGGGCCGACATGACCGACTCCTCGTCGCTCATAAGGATAATAGGCGAAACGAAGCCCACCGAGATATACAACCTGGCCGCCCAGAGCCACGTGAAGGTATCGTTCGACGTGCCTGAATATACGGCCGATACCGATGCCGTGGGAGTGCTGCGCTTGCTCGAAGCAGTGCGCATATGCGGTTTGGAGAAGACCTGCCGCATATACCAGGCCTCCACGTCGGAGCTGTTCGGAAAGGTGCAGGAAGTGCCTCAGAAGGAGACCACGCCTTTCTATCCCCGCTCGCCTTACTCCGTGGCCAAGCTCTACGGCTTCTGGATTATGAAGAACTACCGCGAGTCGTACGGCATGTACTGCTGCAACGGCATTCTCTTCAACCACGAGAGCGAGCGCCGGGGCGAGAACTTCGTGACCCGCAAGATAACCCTCGCCGCAGCCCGCATAGCCCAGGGCTATCAGGACAAGCTCTATCTCGGCAACCTCAACTCTCTGCGCGACTGGGGCTACGCCAGGGACTACGTGGAGTGCATGTGGCTCATACTTCAGCAGCCCCAGCCCGACGACTTCGTCATAGCCACGGGCGAATATCACACCGTGCGCGAATTCGCCACGCTGGCCTTCAAGGAAGTGGGCATAGAGCTTGAGTGGAAGGGCGAGGGAGTAGATGAGAAAGGCTGCGACAAGGCCACGGGCAAGGCTCTCGTTGAGGTTGACCCGAAGTACTTCCGTCCCGCTGAGGTTGACCAGCTGCTCGGCGACCCCTCAAAGGCGAGGAAGGTGCTGGGCTGGAACCCTACAAAGACTCCATTCCAGGAGCTGGTGAAGATAATGGTGAAGCACGACATGACGTTCGTGAAGAAACTTTTCCTTAAGGCTCAAGTGGCTGAATAACAATAGGTCGCAATGGAAACGCTAAACAAAAGCTCCAAGATATATGTGGCCGGACACCACGGACTAGTGGGCTCCGCCATATGGAACAACCTGCTTCAGCGAGGCTACACCAACCTCGTGGGTCGGAGCCACCGTGAGCTCGACCTGACCGACCAGGTGGCCGTGGCCAAGTTCTTCGACGAGGAGCGGCCCGACGCTGTCGTGCTGGCCGCTGCTTTCGTGGGAGGCATCATGGCCAACTCGCTCTACCGAGCCGACTTCATCATGCAGAACATGAAGATGCAGTGCAACGTCATCAGCAACGCCTACTCCCACGGCGTGAAGAAGCTGCTCTTCCTCGGCTCCACGTGCATCTACCCCAAGAACGCCCCGCAGCCTATGAAGGAGGACGCTCTGCTCACCTCGCCGCTGGAATACACCAACGAGGAGTATGCTATAGCCAAGATTGCTGGTCTGAAGATGTGCGAGAGCTACAACCTGCAGTACGGCACCAACTACATAGCCGTCATGCCCACCAACCTCTACGGTCCCAACGACAACTTCCACCTGGAGAACTCCCACGTCATGCCCGCCATGATGCGCAAGGTGTATCTGGCCAAGCTCATACACGACGGAGAGTGGACGGCCATACGGCGCGACATGGACAAGCGTCCGGTGGAGGGAGTGACGGGCAGCGAGAGCTGCGAGAAGATACTCGGGGTGCTGGCCAAGTACGGAATAAGCGACAACGAGGTGGTGCTCTGGGGCACGGGCAAGCCTCTACGCGAGTTCCTGTGGAGCGAGGACATGGCCGACGCGAGCGTGCACGTGCTGCTCAACGTCGATTTCAAGGACATTATAGGCATAGAGAAATACTCTTCGGTGTTCTATGGGGCCACGACCACGGGCGAGGTGAACCGCGACAACAGCGAGGGCCGTGGCGGGGCCATCCCGTCGCTCGGCGAGATACGCAACTGCCACATAAACGTGGGCACGGGCAAGGAGCTCACCATACGCCAGCTGTCGGAGCTCGTGGTGAAGGCCGTGGGCTTTGAGGGCACGGTGAAGTTTGACGCGTCGAAGCCCGACGGCACTCCGCGCAAGCTCATTGACGTGTCGAAGCTGCACTCGCTCGGCTGGACTCACAAGGTGGAGATAGAAGACGGAGTGGGTCGGTTGTTCCGGTGGTACAAGGACAGTCTGGACCAACAATAAAGGAATATATATACACACATATATAAAGGATGAACAAGAAACTACGTACGGCCTCCGTCTGCGTGCAGGGAGGCTATGAGCCCAAGAACGGCGAACCGATAGAACTTCCCATCATACAGAGCACCACGTTCAAGTATGACAACTCCGAGGAGATGGCCATGCTCTTCGACCTGAAGAAGGAGGGCTACTTCTACACCCGTCTGCAGAACCCCACCAACGACGCCGTGGCCAAGAAGATAGCGCAGCTCGAAGGTGGAGTGGGGGCGGTGCTCACCAGCAGTGGCCAGGCCGCCAACTTCTACGCTGTGTTCAACATATGCGAGGCGGGCGACCACATCGTGACCTCCAACGAGATTTACGGCGGGACGTTCAACCTCTTCGGCGTGACGCTGAAAAAGCTCGGCATAGAGTGCACGTTCGTCAATCCCAACGACAGCGAGGAGAACATCCGGAAGGCGTTCCGTCCCAACACCAAGGCTGTGTTCGGCGAGACCATAAGCAACCCCGGATGCGCCGTGCTCGACATAGAGAAGTTTGCGCGCCTGGCCCACAGCAACGGAGTGCCCCTCATTGTCGACAACACCTTCGCCACGCCCGTCAACTGCCGTCCGTTTGAGTGGGGAGCCGACATAGTGACCCACAGCACCACGAAGTACATGGACGGCACGGCCACGCAGGTGGGCGGAGTGGTGGTCGATGGCGGCACGTTCGACTGGATGGCACATGCCGACAAGTTCCCTGGTCTGTGCACTCCCGACGAGAGCTATCACGGACTGACCTACGTGAAAGCGTTCGGCAAGATGGGCTACACCACGAAGCTCGTGGCCCAGCTCATGCGCGACCTCGGCTCCATACCCGCGCCCATGAACTCCTTCCTGCTCAACATCGGTCTGCAGACGCTCCATCTGCGCATGGCGCAGCACTGCAAGAACGCGCAGCGGGTGGCTGAGTTCCTTCAGGCCGACCCGCGGGTGGCTTGGGTGCACTTCAGCGGACTGGAGGGCGACGCTTGTCACGCTCTTGCAGAGAAATACCTGCCCAACGGCTCGTGCGGAGTGATTGCCTTCGGACTGAAGGGCGACCGCGACACGGCCATCAAGTTTATGGATTCGCTTGAGATGATAAACATTGTGACTCACGTGGCCGACGCCCGCACTTGTGTGCTTCATCCCGCGAGCCACACCCACCGCCAGCTGTCGGACGAGCAGCTCAGGGAGGCTGGCGTGGCCCCCGACCTCATCCGTCTGTCGGTCGGTATTGAGGATGTGGAGGACATTCTCGACGACATCAAGCAGGCGCTGGAGAAGATGAAAAATACATCGAAAGATTAGAAAAAAAGGGCTTGGCCTGTGCACTAATAGAACTGCGTTGGTTTCGGGCTTGCTAGTAGGAGCATTTCTATGAAATGCGACCTTAGTAGGAGCATTTCGCCGAAATGCGACCCCAGCGCAGTAGTAGGAGCGCTTCTCCGAAGTGCGACCTCAGCGAGTAGTAGGAGCGCTTCTCCGAAGTGCGACCCCCTCGGGATTATCGTCGTCAGTAGTAGGTGCAGATTTCCGAGCTGCACCCCTGTCACCAAGGTCGCATTTCATAGAAATGCTGCTACTACTCCGCCCAGGTCCCACTGGGCTTTCCCCTTGGCCGCTGGGGCCGCAGTTCGGAGAACTGCTACTACTAGCACCCAATCATTTCAATCCTTCAACACTATAAAAAACTCAATTGCGTCATGAATAAGGACACCGTTTGGCGCACTGTGCTACAAGTTGTAGCGGC
>CAVHDN010000233.1:0-4114 GCA_963634315.1 Flexilinea sp.
CAGCAAGTATGGGGATTAACCCCGTTATACATGGTTTTTGGCTACCGTCTGAAGTTATTTGAACCAGTCTTTACACCCCTTTTAGAAAGTCGCCTCAAGTTTAGGAGAAATGCGCCTCATTTCTGGTAGAAATTAGGCGCATTTCTTTTTGGCCCTATTTTAGGGCGTTTTGGACGTTAGTCGCATCCTATGCCTTTTGTCCATATTTTTCGCAACTTGCAAAACTTGACGCGAGCAAAGTGTTGAGAACGTAACGGCCATCAATTGTCCTTTTTTTCGGTAAATATCTTAAAATCATACTACAACGAAGCCAAGAACAAATCCTTTTCTTTGCCGTTTCATTTTATTGGTCTAAATTTGCACACGCAAAAACATCACAGTTGATTATGAACAAGAAGATTATTATACCTCTCGCCATTGTCATCCTGTTGCTTGCTGGCGGAGTGGCATGGCTCGCACTGAACCTTGACAAACAGCGCAAGGCCAATGAAGACATGAAGGAACTGGCCGACCTCGACAAGAAAGAGATGGAAAACGAGTACGAACAGTTCGCTCGCCAGTACAGTGAGATGAAAACACAGATAAACAACGACTCTATAGTGGCGCAACTGACTCAGGAGCAGCTAAAGACACAAAAGTTGCTCGAAGAGTTGAAGAGCGTGAAGAGCACCAATGCACGGGAAATAACCCGACTGAAGCGCGAGTTGGCCACAGTAAGAGCCGTCCTGCGCAGCTATGTCATACAGATAGACTCATTGAACCGCCTCAACGAGAACCTCAAGGCCGAGAACACGCGCATGAAGGGCGAATACGCCACGGCCACACGCCAAATAGAGGGTCTGAACAGTGAAAAAGCTTCGCTGTCGCAAAAGGTAGCCATAGCCGCACAGCTCGACGCCACGGGAATAACAATGACTGCGAAGAAAAAGAACGGCAAGCCCGTAAAGAAGATGAAAGACTGCAAGAGCATAGAGGTGTCGTTCCGCATAGCACGCAACGTGACGGCACAAAACGGAGTACGCACCTTATATGTAAGGATAACGACTCCGACGGGCGACGCACTCAATGGCGGAGGCACTTTCAAGTATGAAAACCGCGAGATGGCCTATTCGATGAAGAAGAGCGTGGAGTATTCAGGCGAAGAGACGCCAGTCTCCACTTATTGGCAAGTGAAGGAATACCTTAGCGCAGGCACCTACACTGTGAGCGTGTTTGCCGATGGCAACATGATAGGCTCGCGCAGTTTCTCTTTCCAGAAATAATGGACACATCAACACACGATATGAGGAAAAGCACAACACTTCTGCTTCTACTGGCCATGGCAGCGGCCACACCAATAGAAGCACAGCGCGTGCTCACACTCGACAGTTGCAGGGCAATGGCCCTTAGAGGCAACAAACAAATGAGCGTGGCACAAGCTAAACAGGAAATGGCCGCTAATGTGAGGAAGTCGGTGCGCACTAAATACCTGCCACACGTCAACGCCGTGGGAGGCTATATGTTCACCAGCAAGGAGATTTCCATCCTCAACGACGGACAAAAGGCTATGCTAAGCAGTATCGGCGGCGATGCTTTCGCTGGCGTCACATCGTCGATGCAGAGTTTCGGTGCCAACTTAACCGCCGACCAGAAGACCGCCATCGACGGTGTTCTCGCTCCTTTCGGCACCACTACCGAACAAGCCATGAGTGACATGGGCGAAAAGATAAACAACGCATCGGAACAACTCAACGCAAGGGGACGCAGGATAGTGGATGCTTTCCGCACCGACACGCGCAACATATTCGCTGCGTCGGTCACTCTCACACAGCCGTTGTTCATGGGAGGAAGTATCATTGCCATGAACAAAATGGCGGACCTGGGCGAACAGATAGCCGCCAATGCCACCGAGGGCAAAAAGCAACAGACACTCTACGACACCGAACAGGCCTACTGGACTGTGGTGTCGCTCACACACAAGAAGCACTTGGCCGAAAGCTATCTCACTCTCGTCAAGAAACTCGACGCAGATGTTGCGAAGATGATAAAGGAGGGCGTGGCCACACGCTCCGACGGACTTAGCGTGAGCGTCAAGGCCAACGAAGCTGAAATGACACTGAGCCAAGTAAACGACGGGCTTACTCTTGCGCGCATGTTGCTCTGTCAGAAGTGCGGATTGCCGCTCGATGAGAACATAAAGCTGGCCGACGAGGACAGCGAGACTCTTCCCGACGAGGACAGCAACGACATATACAGCACCAATACGGCTGCAGAGAACCGCCCAGAACTTAAGATGCTGCAAAACGCAATGGACTTGAGCAAGCAAGCGGTAAACCTGTTGAAAGCAGGCAATCTGCCACAGGTGATGCTCATAGGCGGATACTCTGTAAGTAACCCTAACATCTATAATGGTTTCCAAAAGAAATTTGGCGGAGCGTGGAATGTAGGAGTCTTGGTTAGGGTTCCTGTATTCAACTGGGGTGACGTGACATACAAGGTAAGGGCCGCCAAGAATGCGGCAACCATTGCTGCGCTGGAACATGAGGAAGCGTGCGAGTTGGCAAACCTGCAAGTGAACCAAAATGCGTTCCGCATGAGCGAAGCCAACAAGAAACTCGCCTTGGCACGCACCAGCACTGAACGAGCCGAAGAGAACCTGCGCTGTGCCGACCTCGGCTTCAAGGAGGGAGTGATACAGTTGGCCACCGTAATGGAGGCTCAAACGGCATGGCTGCAAGCACAGTCGCAGAAGATAGACGCAGAGATAGACGTGAAACTAAGCCGCATGGGGCTGAGAAAGGCTCTTGGCACATTACAATAAGAACAAAGCACAAACAACATTATGTCAGCAAAATCACAACATAACAACATCCTCTTGGCAATCGCAGGCTTCACAGCAGTGATTGTGGCAGTGGCAATTATAGGTTTCTTCACATTCGGCCACGAGCAAGAACTGATACAAGGACAAATGGATGTAACCGAATACAGAGTGTCGAGCAAAGTGCCGGGACGCATACTCGAGATACGAGTAAAAGAAGGCGACTTTGTAAAGGCCGGCGACACGCTCGCCATACTCGACGCACCCGATGTGAAAGCCAAGCTGACTCAGGCGCGCAGCGCAGAGGATGCAGCGGAGGCCTTGAGCGAGATGGCGAAAAGGGGAGCACGCGAGGAACAGATACGCGGTGCCTTCTCCGTGTTGCAACAGGCCAAGGCGGGACTCGAAATCGCACAGAAGTCATACAACCGCGTGCAGCGTCTGTTTGACGAGGGAGTGATGAGCGCACAAAAGCGCGACGAGGCCCTTGCCAACTACAAGGCTATGGAAGCACAGGTCAAGGCGGCACAAAGCCAGTATGACATGGCACGCAATGGGGCGCGCCTTGAGGAGAAGCAAGCGTCGGAGGCACAAGTGCAGAGAGCCAAAGGTGCTGTACAGGAGGTTGGCTCATATATCAACGAGACTGTGCAGGTGGCACAGATGGATGGTGAGGTAAGCGACATCTACCCCAAGGTGGGCGAACTGGTAGGAACAGGCTCACCCATAATGACCATATCGGTTATGAACGACATGTGGGGCACGTTCAATGTGCGCGAAGACAAGCTCAACGGCCTTGCGGTAGGCTCGGAGTTCAACGCCTTTGTACCAGCCTTCAACAAGAACATACGCATGAAGGTGTTCTACATGAAAGATGAGGGCAGCTATGCTGTGTGGAAAGCCACTAAAGCCAATGGACAGTACGACCTGAAGACCTTTGAGGTGAAGGCTCGCCCGATTGACAAGCTTGACGGCCTGCGCCCCGGCATGTCGCTCGTGATAGGTAAGGACTAAAATGAAAAAAGTTGTCTGCGAAATATTTGCCATAGCCAAAAGGGAGTGCTATATACTGCTGAAGAACCCCATCTATTGGTTCTGCATGGTGGTGTTCCCCATATTGGTGATGGTGTTCTTCACATCGATGATGCATGATGGGCAACCCACGGAGATGCCCGTTGGCATAGTGGACCTTGACAATTCGTCAACGTCGCGAGCCCTCACACGCAAACTCGACGCTTTCCAAACCACGCACATCGTGGCGCACTATCCTTCGGTGGCCGAGGCTCGCCGTGCCATACAGACTGGCGACATATACGG
>CAVHDN010000234.1:0-4113 GCA_963634315.1 Flexilinea sp.
GTATAGAGCATCCCGGCTATCCGCTCAACTCACAGGGCGACGACTTCGGAATGACGTTTGAGGGACTGCACAACCGGGGCTTCTTCTCCTCCAACCGTGGTGATGGCAAGGGCTGGGACCACATATACAGTTTTGTAAACCCGGAGATAATTCAAACGGTGAAAGGATGGGTTTATGAGCAAGAGGGCTACGAACTGCCGCAGGCTCTGGTCTATATGGTGGGCAACGACGGCACCAACGTGAAACTGAGCGTTAAGGGCGACGGCTCGTTCACTCAGGAGATAAAGCCAGGCGTGGACTACGTTTTGCTCGGCACTTGTAAGGGTTTCCTCAACCACAAGGAACAGTTGCGCGTGGAGCCGGTAACCGAATCGACCGAATACACGTTGCAGTTCCCATTGGCCTCCATCACTGCACCTGTGCTCATAGACAACATCTTCTACGACTTCGACAAAGCGACACTGCGGCCCGAATCGACAACAGCCCTCGACGAACTGATAAAACTGCTCAACGAGAACCCCAACGTGACCATAGAACTTAGTGCGCACTGCGACTATCGTGGTCCCGATGCCTACAACAAGGTGCTGTCGCAGAAGCGTGCGGAGAGCGTGGTGGCCTATCTCATAGAACACGGCATAGCCAAAGACCGACTAAGTCCTGTGGGCTATGGTAAGGACAAACCGAAGACTATACGCAAAAAGCTTACCGAGACTTACCAGTTCCTAAAGGAGGGCGACGTGCTCTCCGAAGACTTCATAAAGACATTGAAGCCAGAGGAGCAGGAGGTGTGCAACCAACTCAACCGACGCACGGAGTTCATAGTGCTACGAACGACCTACGGAATGTTTGACAAACAAGGCAAACTGGCCAACCCTCCCAAGCAAAAGTCTGCGGCAACTACAAACGCAACCGAGGAGTGGCAGCCATAAGCCGTCGGCACTGTTACCCGACAAACATATTTTAGCTACTTTGCAGCCAAAAATAAAGAACCAAGAATGAACCTTCCCGAAAGCTTCAAACGCTATACAGCCGAACTAATGGGCGACAGTCTATACCGTCGCATGACCGCTGCGCTCGACGAAGAGTCGCCAGTGAGCGTGCGCACCAATCCGCTCAAGGGCGACAAGACTCCTATTGACGGAGAGCAAGTGGGATGGTGTCCCTACGGACATTACCTGTCGGGACGGCCCGCCTTCACCTTTGACCCTCTGCTTCACGCTGGTTGCTACTACGTGCAGGAGGCATCGTCGATGTTTCTGCACCATGTAATAAAAGAACACGTGACCGCCCCAGTGCGCATGCTTGATCTTTGTGCCGCACCAGGAGGCAAATCTACAGTCGCCGTCGGCGCACTCCCACAAGGGAGCATGCTGTTCAGTAATGAGCCGGTGGGACTTAGAGCACAAATCCTCGCAGAGAACATGATGAAATGGGGCAGCCCGAATGTAGTTGTGACCAATAGTTACCCTGCCGATTACGCCCGTTCGGGACTACTTTTCGATATTATCTTGTGCGATGTGCCGTGCTCAGGCGAGGGCATGTTCCGCAAAGATGCAGGTGCAGTGGCGGAGTGGAGTGTGCAGAACGTGGAGAAATGCCGTCAGTTGCAGCGCACCATCGTGGCCGACGCGTGGCATTGTCTGACGCCAGGTGGACTGCTTGTATATTCAACGTGCACCTTCAACGCCCACGAAAACGAAGAGAATGTACAGTGGATATGTTCCGAACTGGGTGCTGAGGTGCTGCCAGTCAGTGTGGATGAGGGCTGGGGCATAACCGGTTCACTGTTTCCGAGTTTCAGCAAACCCGTCTATAGGTTCATTCCTGGCATGACGCGCGGCGAAGGCTTGTTCATGGCAGTCCTGAGAAAGACCGGCGACCAGCAGCATTGTCAGCGTGCCGCAAAGCGCAAAGGAACAAAACAGACCAAGGCTGCAGCGAAAGGCATGGGGACGCAGTGGCTCGCCAATGCAGAGGACTTCGTCACAGTTGTCAATGGCGACAGTGTGGTGGCCCTGCCCAAGGCCTTGGCCGACATGTACCAAACAGCTTGCCAGTCTCTAAGGGTTATATACGCGGGAGTAGGGCTCGGCACCGTCAAAGGACGTGACCTTGTGCCCTCGCAGTCTCTGGCTTTGTCGGTGGCACTACGCCATGACGCATTTCCAAGGGTAGAACTCGACTACGCCACAGCCATCAGTTACCTGCGCCATGAAGCCATAGCCACACTGCCTGAGGCCACACCGCGCGGCTTTGTACTCGCCACTTATGGTGGACTGCCGCTCGGTTTCATGAAGAACTTGGGCAATCGGGCCAACAACCTCTACCCGCAGGAATGGCGCATAAAGAGCAGCCATACGCCAACGCCATTCTCGCTCTTAACGGACAAACAAAACTCAACAAGACAATGAAACAATACCTTGACCTACTTAACCGCATACTCACCGAAGGGGCCAAAAAGACCGACCGCACCGGCACGGGTACGCTCAGTGTGTTTGGCAACCAGATGCGGTTTAACCTGAAAGACGGTTTTCCCCTGCTCACCACGAAGAAACTGCACCTGAAGTCGATAATCTACGAGCTGCTTTGGTTCTTGCAAGGCGACACAAACATTGGATACCTCAAGGAGCATGACGTGAGCATCTGGGATGAATGGGCCGATAAGAACGGTGACCTCGGTCCTGTGTATGGGCACCAATGGAGGTCGTGGCCCGACTATAATGGTGGGACCATAGACCAGATAAGCAATGTGGTGGAGCAGATAAAGCACACGCCCGACTCGCGCCGCATGATTGTGAGCGCATGGAACGTGGCCGAAGTGGACAAGATGGCGCTGCCGCCCTGCCACACAATGTTCCAGTTCTATGTGGCTGACGGACGTCTGAGTCTGCAACTATACCAGAGGTCGGCCGACACGTTCCTCGGAGTGCCGTTCAACATTGCCTCCTATGCTCTGCTACTGCAGATGGTGGCGCAGGTGACTGGACTTGAGGCGGGTGACTTTATACACACCACGGGCGACACTCATCTCTACCTCAACCACCTCGACCAAGCACGGCTGCAACTAACACGTACGCCGCGCCCTCTGCCGAGGATGAAACTAAACCCCGACGTGAAAAACTTGTTCGACTTCAAGTTTGAGGACTTCGAGCTTGAGGGCTACGACCCTTGGCCACACATCAAGGCTGCTGTGGCTGTATAGGCGAACCACACAAATATTATAAGGTGGGTTCTATAAATTCCCACCATAAAGGAAGGACACACGAAATGGAAATAAACATCATAGCGGCCGTGGCGCGTAACAGAGCCATAGGCTTTGGCAACAAACTACTCTACTGGTTGCCAAACGACCTAAAGAGGTTTAAGGCACTCACCACTGGCCACACCATAATAATGGGCCACAACACATTCCACTCACTGCCCAAAGGGGCTTTGCCCAACAGACGTAACATTGTGCTGAGCCGAACAGTGCGGTCATTGCCTGGATGTGAGTGTTTCGCTTCACTCGAAGAGGCCCTTGCCGCATGCAAGTCCGACGAGGATGTTTACATCATCGGAGGGGAGAAAGTCTATAAGCAGGCTATTGGCTTTGCCGACAGACTCTGCCTCACCGAAATAGCCGATACTCCAAAGCAGGCCGACGCCTTCTTCCCCGACTATAATGGTTGGAAAGAGGCCGCAAGGGAGTCTCACGGCATCGACGAGAAGCACGCCTACGAATATGCCTTCGTGGATTATGTCAGATAAAGCGGCCCATTATGCTTATTTAACCATGCCTTTATTTGTACGTTTTCGCAAAGTGAGTATTTTTGCGCCTCGTAAAGGTGCTCTTTAGAGCGCTTAAAGAGCATAAATAGAAACATTAAAGAACAAAGGTAAAAACGATGAAAAGGATTATGATGGCCGCCGCCATGATGGTGGCAACAGTGGCTTTCGGTACTTCTGCAAGTGCACAAACGGTGAAGACCACCGTAAAGAACGAATGTTGCAAGGCAGCTGACAAGACTGCCTCAAAGGTCAATGCTTGCTGCAAGGATGTTGATGCTAAGGTGAAAGCCGCCAAGACAAAGGCACAGACCGTGGAAGCTAAGGCCAATGCTTGCTGTAAGGATG
>CAVHDN010000235.1:0-4105 GCA_963634315.1 Flexilinea sp.
GTTCGTACACGCAAAGACCCACATTCCCGTCTATTACTACATCTCGCCGAAGATTTGGGCTTGGAAGGAATATCGCATAAAGAACATTAAGCGCGATATTGACGAAATGTTCTCCATTCTTCCGTTTGAGGTGCCTTTCTATGAGGCAAAGCACAACTATCCCATACACTACGTGGGCAATCCCACAGCCGACGAGGTGAGCGAGTTTCTGAAAGGCTATGACGGCCAGTTCAACGACTACGGCAAACCCATAATAGCCCTGCTTGCCGGCTCACGCAAACAGGAGATAAAGGATAACCTGCCCACCATGCTCGAGGCGGCCAAGCCTTTCGCCGGAGCCTACAAGCTTGTAGTGGCTGGTGCGCCTGGCATTGAGAGAGACTACTACTCCAAATTCACAGAGGTCAATGAAGCCGATGTGGTGTTCGGCCAGACCTATCCTCTCTTGGCTCATGCCGAGGCGGCTCTTGTGACCAGCGGTACGGCTACCTTGGAGACTGCCTTGTTCAACGTGCCGCAGGTGGTGTGCTACGAAACTCCCTTGCCCAAGCTCATAGCCTTTCTACGCAGACATGTACTGAAGGTGAAATACATTTCGCTGGTCAACTTGATAATGGACAAGAACACCGTAACAGAACTTGTGGCCGATACCTTCACAAGAGAAAATATCCGCGCCGAGTTGGCCAAGGTGCTTCGCGGAGGCAGCAAGCGTGAAGACGTGCTGAGGGACTATGCCTACTTGCACCAACGGTTGGGCAAGCTCAACGCGCCACATAACGCGGCGAAGATTATGGTGGAACTATTGGCCGGGCGGTCGTCATAGGGACTATCTATTGCCTAAACATAGGGTTATATATTGCCTATCATAGGACTATTCTATTGCCTAAGGTGAATTCTAAAAGAATACGCCTTAGAACTTCAAGCTGAACTTTATTCTCACGCCTTGTTTAGTGGCCGTGGGCAAGTACAGGTAGTTCAACCTCCGCACATACTCCACGTGGAAGAAGCGGAACACATTGTGCACGCCTGCCACGACCTCTACATAAGGCTTGCTGCTGTCCATCACATTGGAGCCTTCGGGCAGTTGCATGAGTACGTTGGACGAAGCGTTGCGCCTCAACAAGGGGTTGTTCTTGTCGGTGAGTGTGCCCCACAGCGAGCGCACGCCTATGTACTCGCGCCATTTCAGCTTCTTTATCAGCGGCAGGCGGTTGAATATTTTCCCGTTGAGGTCCCATGTGAGCATGATACTGGCGTAGCGGTCGTTGAGAAACTCCATGTTGTTTATGAGTCCAAACGTTCCTTTGGTGGTGATGTACGACAGATTGGCCGCAGGCATGCACAGCAAGGGAAACGGAACGGTGTTCCACTGCGCTCCCGCCTTGGCGTTGAGGTCTATCTTGCCCCAGCTCTTCACCCAAAAGCGACGGAACACCGACAGTTCGGTCATGTTGTAGCGATACTGTCCGCCAAGCACACCCTTGAGCCCTATGGCGTGGCTGAGGGTGAACACGGGCGCGTCGTGGTTCAGCTCACGGCGGTGCTGTTTGGTCACTACGAACGTCTCGCCCGGTGCATAGCGCAGTTCAAGGCGCAGCTCGGTGGTTTTCAGCGCTACAGACGCTTGCTGAGCATCGTTTCCCGTAGCGCCGCCAAGTGAGAGCGGAGCGAAGCGCAGGTTGCCCGCCGCCTCGTTTTCCTCCACCTTTGCCGTGAGGCTCATGCGCAGATGACACTGCTCCTCCCGCTCCAGGCTTATGGAGTGGCGGTGATAGAACATCATCTCGTCCACCTTCGCCCACTTGAGCGAAGTGAACACATTGTCCTTGTCGGTGCTGAGAAACTTGTCTGAGGGCGAGCACACGTCGTAGGTTGACGACAGCGTCACTGCACGCCGTGGAAACTCGTCGGGCAGATAGTCTTTCTTGTTTAGCGAGTAGGTGAGCTCAGCGTTGTAGTAGTTGCGCTTGCTGCCGAAGCCGTGGGCGTAATAGCCCTTGAGGAAGAGGTGCTTGTTGAGGTTGGCCGTGGTCTGTCCGCCAAGTCGCAGGCGCAGTCCGTCTATGAAGTTGCTTGTCACAAACGTATTGACCGGTCCTATGTCCACACGGCTCGGTCGGTCGCCGAAGCCCGTCTCCAAGAAATTCTCCACAAGTAGGCGCAGTGCCGCCATGGCCCATTTGTAGGCAGTGCCGCTCTTCAAGCGCCCCATGAAGTTGCCCAAGCCCCTCTCGCCGCTGGTGAGGTGCACTCTGCGGTTGCGTTGCCAGAAGTCCTCAGTCTGCCGTTTCGCCTCTTCCTCCACCTTGGCTTTTGCGGCGAGCGAGAAAGCCTCGGAGGGTATGGAGTCGAAGCAGTAGTTGTCGAGCCTTGTGGTGCGCATCACGATGCCCTGTTGCATGAAGTCGAACAGCTCGAGCTCTACTGCCATGTCGTCGATGGCGAGCACACGTTCGCCCGACGGCAAGGTGGTGAAGCTCTGCACCACCGACATGTGGTCAATGAAGTTCACCCCGCTGTGGCGCGGCACCGACAGTTCGCACCGCTTCACCTGATAGGACGAGTCGTCGAGCACATACAGCTCTCCGCTGAAGCCGAAGTCCAAAAGATTGTTTGGTGAGAAATGCAGATGGATGCACCGCTCGCGGTCAACGAGCAGCGTGTCTTGAATGTAGAAGCGGTAGAAGGCCACTGCGTCCTTGCCTATGGGCGATGTGAACGGATGCTGCAGCAGTCGTATCTGGTCGTCGTAAATGTCCACATCGGTGAAGAAGTCCTTGAGAGCAGCGGCGAGTATGTTGCCCGTCTGCAGCATTGTGCTTATGCCTTCGGTGCGCTCGCCTATGACCACGTTGCGCTCTTCGCGCGGCTTTTTGCGGAAGATGTGCTTGGTCACGGTCTCAGTGTAGGTCACGGGCACAATGAGCTTGTTGTTGAACGGGCACACCTCCATCTGATCCAGTAGTCCCGGCACCTTGCCAAGAAGTCCCTTTTGCAAGTTGGACGGCTTCACATCGTTGGCGGCCAGCGTAATCTTCTGATACTTGTCGTAGGCGTAGAAGTCTCGACCCCGCAGGCTGTGTCGCTTCTTTGCGGCCACCACCTTCTTCATGAGCTCCACTGCGGGGTTGTTCTTGCGGCTGTACTTGCCCCGTGCGCCCTTCACCGTCACCTCCTGAAGCTCATGGGTGCGGTTGTACCACTGGCTTGTGTCGTTTGCTGCAGCGTCTTGCCGGCCCCATGCCGACGGCACGGCCACGAGGAGCAGTAGCAGAAGGAGTAGGGGAGAGCGGCGTGTCATAAGCCGTACTTGGCGCCGAGCCGTGCACAGAGCGTCTCGTGCTTGTGCCACATTCTGTGGCTTATGACCGAGAGCACCACAATCTCCACTAGTGGATAGACGTAGGGCACGTTCAGGAGGCAGGCTGCATAGAGGGTGATGGCTCGTGTGTTGAACGTGAGAGTGTTGGTGTAGGCCATGAGGGGTCGCGAGCCGGCGAGGAATTCCTCGCGGAGGGCTTGCGGGATAGTGTCCATGGTGGGGTATTTCGCCTTTACGTTCTTGTAGAACTGCTGGAAGCGGGGTGTGCGGCTCTCCTGTCCGCTGCAATACTTGGCGTAGTTGTAATAGTAGAGACGCTTGAACCAGTTGTCCTTAGTGGCCGGCAGACTGTGGAAGGTGGCCCACTGCTCCTTGCTGTTGTCAAACTCGCTGCCGTCCTTGCCCAGCAGAAAGTAGAGGTGTATCTGCCGGTAGTAGTCGGCCAGTGCGCATTGCCGTGTGTGGCAGAAGCAGCCCGCCACAATGCATACGGCGAATATGCCCACTCCCCAGTTTATCGAGGTGAAGGGTATGGGCTGATGGAACAGTCGGAAGCATATGCCCAAGTATATGGCCACAAACCACACGTCGGCCGAGAAGCCGTCGAGCACGCGTCCCAGCAGCGTCTTCTGTCCGGTGAGCCGTGCGAGCTGTCCGTCGGTGGAGTCGCAGAAGTTGGCGAGCATGAGCAGCACCACTCCCATGATGTTGTGCGCCAGGTCTTCGTGCCAGAACATCCATCCGGCTCCTGCGCCGAGGAAGAACGACAATATGGTTATGGTG
>CAVHDN010000236.1:0-3076 GCA_963634315.1 Flexilinea sp.
GACTTGCGGAACTTGTATCAGGTTATTTTTTTGAACATTACTAAAACTTTGGAAAGCCAAGAAAAAGAGTTAACTTTGCACCAAACCTAAAAACAGAGTACATAATCATAACTCGAACTAGCAAAAACGCGAAAAGCGTAACGTAAGACATCGCGCAAAAACGTAACATAAACAGAAACATAATGTCAAATAAAACATAAACAAAACAACATGGAACAAGTATTCGGCTACATTATCAGCTTGGGCGCTAGCGTGATGATGCCCATAATCTTCACCGTCATCGGCCTGTGCATAGGCATGAAGTTTGGCAAGGCACTCAAGTCGGGCCTCTTCGTAGGAGTGGGCTTCGTGGGACTCGGCGTGGTGACGGCACTGCTAACAACCAATTTCAACGCCCCGCTAAAGGGTATATCCGACCTCTACCACCTGCAGCTCAACGTGTTTGATATGGGGTGGCCCGCTGCTGCCGCCGTGGCCTACAACACCGCTGTGGGCGCACTCATAATACCCATCTGTCTGGGTGTGAACTTTCTCATGCTCGTGACCAAGACCACGCGCACGGTGAACATCGACCTGTGGAACTACTGGCACTTCGCCTTCATAGGTGCAGTGGCCTATTTCGTAATGGGGCAGAGCCTGCTTTGGGGCTACTTCGCAGCCATTGTGTGCTACATAGTGACATTGGTGTGCGCCGACCTCACGGCCACAAGGTTCCAGAAGTACTATGACCTCGACGGCATCTCTATACCACAGCCTTTCTGCCAAAGCTTCATGCCCATAGCCATTGTGCTCAATAAGGTGCTCGACATGGTGCCCGGCTTCAACAAGCTCGACATCGACGCCGAAGGCCTCAAGCGCAAGTTCGGCGTGCTGGGCGAGCCACTGGTGCTGGGAGTGATAGTTGGTGCGCTCATTGGTTGGGCGGCTCAGATGGACATAAAGAAAGTGCTCTTCCTGGGAGTGACCATGGGAGCGGTGATGGAGCTCATACCTCGCATCACGTCACTCTTCATAGACGGACTCAAGCCCATATCGGAGAAAACGCAGGAACTGGTGAAGACCAAATTCGGCGGTAAGAAGGTGCACATTGGCATGAGTCCTGCACTGGTCATCGGCCACCCCACAACACTCGTGGCCTCGGTCATACTCATACCCGTCATACTGGCTATTGCCGTATTTCTGCCAGGCAACCAGTTCTTGCCGTTAGCATCGCTCGCCGGCATGTTCTACCTCTTCCCCATAATTCTTCCCTACACCAAGGGCAACGTGGTGAAGACGCTCATCATTGGCTTGTTGGCTTTGGTGATTGGCTTGTACTTCGTCACCGACATGGCTCCCGACTTCACACTCGCAGCCAACAGCGTATATGAGGCCACCAAGGATCAGGCCGCCAAGATACCGGAAGGTTTCGAAGGCGGCGCGCTCGACTTCGCCTCGTCGCTCTTCGGATGGCTCATCTACAGGGGCGTGAAGCTGGAGTATGTGGGCATGGGGTTGCTCACCATAGTCACAGTGGGACTCTTGGTCATCAACAACCGACGAATAGTACGCGAAGACCGCGAGGCAAAGAAGGCCGAGCAGGCAAAAGCCTGAAAAGTTAAGCGAGAAGAAATACTGACAAAATAAAGAAAAGAACATAAAACAAGACAAGGACAAAAGATGAAAAGACTATTCTTATCAGCCGCCCTCGTGGCCACAGCCATGGGCGCAGGCGCACAGACCGACTACACCATCCAAACGGCTTGCAGCCCGCTTGACGTGAAAAACTACGACACCGAACGACTGCACAGCGCCTTCACCATGGAAAAGGTGATGGAGGCCAACAAAATCCACCTCACCTACTCCATGTACGACCGCCTCGTCTATGGCGGGGCAATGCCCGTGGGCACTGTTCTCAAGGTAGAGTCTATCGATCCGCTCAAGGCACCCTACTTCTGCTACAACCGAGAACTGGGCATAATAAACACAAGCAAGGGCACTGGCATAGTGACTGTGGATGGAAAGAAGTATGAGTTGGAGTTCAAAGACGCACTCTACGTGGGGCGCGGTTCCAAGGAAATCACGTTGGAAAGCAAGAATGCGGCCAACCCTGCAAAATTCTACCTCAACTCCACCACCGCCCACAAGGAGTATCCCACCCAAATGATAGTGTGCAACGATGCCGCAAGGGCCAAGAAGCTCAAGTGTCTTAATTCCAACAGTTTTCATGCGGGCAAGATGGAGGAGAGCAACGACCGTGTGATAAACCAGCTCATAGTAAACAATGTACTTTCGGAAAAGAACGGAGGCAAGGGCGGTCCCTGCCAACTGCAAATGGGACTGACCGAACTGGCTCCAGGCTCAGTGTGGAACACCATGCCTGCACACACACATAGCCGCCGCGTGGAAGCCTACTACTACTTCAATCTGCCAGAAGGCAATGCTGTGTCGCACTTCATGGGCGAACCGCAACAGACAAGGGTGGTGTGGCTACACAACGAGCAGGCCATCATGTCGCCCGAATGGAGCGTGCACTGCGCTGCTGCCACAAGCAACTACATGTTCATCTGGGGCATGGGCGGCGAGAACCTTGACTATGGCGACATGGACAAAATCAAATATACAGAGATGAAGTAAAAAAAAGGCTTTTCCCTCATAACATTCCGCGGGCGTGTACTCTTTCGTTGGGGCATGTCCGCGGAAAATTGATAAATAAAATCCTAAGAAAAGTCCAAGCTTAAGAACAGAACTAAAACATACATTATATGAATCGTATTTTCACCCTCGCCGTGGTCTTAGCGGCAACACTATCGGGCTCGGCACAGACCGCCCGCAAATTCACGGTGAACATAACGTCCGACGGCAAAGCCAACATGCAGGTGTTTCTGCCGTCCAACGCCTCAGGACGAGCCATTGTAGGCTGCCCCGGCGGAGGTTACTCACACCTCTCCATGCAGAGCGAAGGCACCGACTGGGCCGAATACTTCAACCGCCAAGGCATTGCCTACTGCGTGCTCACCTACAGAATGCCGCAAGGAGACCGTTCCCTGCCCATGAGCGACGCACAAAACGCCATACGCATGGTACGCGACAGTGC
>CAVHDN010000236.1:3123-4046 GCA_963634315.1 Flexilinea sp.
CGACAGTGCGCAAGCATGGAGCATCAACCCCTACGACGTGGGCATCATGGGTTTCTCGGCAGGCGGACATCTGGCCTCAACCACTGCCACACACGCCCCGATAGAGGCGCGCCCAAACTTTCAAATACTCTTCTATCCAGTCATATCCATGGACGAGAGAGTGACACACAAAGGCTCAGTAGTGAACTTCCTCGGCGACAAGCGCTCTGACGAGAGCTTGGTGAAAGCTTTCTCCAACGACAAGCAGGTGCGCAAGCACGAGACACCGCCCGCCATACTCATCATGGCAGCCGACGACAAGGCCGTACCTCCCCTCACCAACGGGCTACCCTACTATACAGCCCTACTCCGCGCTGGCATTCCCGCTGCATTGCACATCTACCCAGCCGGTGGCCACGGTTTCGGTTTCAAGAGCACCTTTGCCTGCCACGACCTCATGCTCGACGAGTTGGCCACGTGGCTCAAGCAGCTCAAGGCACCAGCCGCCACTGCCAAGAGGGTGGCCTGCATAGGCAACAGCATCACTGATGGCTTCGGCATCGAAATGGCCGACGTGAAGGGCTACCCGGCACAGTTGCAAGGTTTGCTCGGCGAGGGCTACTATGTACGCAACTTCGGTGTTAGCGCACGCACACTGCTCACCAACGGTGACCATCCTTACACCAAGGAAAAGGCGTGGACAGAGGCGCAGTCATTCAATCCTGACATCGTGGTGCTTAAGCTCGGCACCAACGACAGTAAACCGCAAAACTGGGACACACACGGAAAGGAGTTTGAGAACGATTTGCAGCAGATGGTCAACACGCTGAAAGCTCTGCCTTCCAAGCCGCGCATCATTCTCTGTACGCCCATAAAGGCCGCCACAACACGCAAGGCTGGCGACCCTCAGCGCATAACAGACTCCACTATAGTCTGTTATGCGC
>CAVHDN010000237.1:0-4024 GCA_963634315.1 Flexilinea sp.
CTACACTGCGCAGTCATCGGGCTTGCTAGTAGGAGCGCTTCTCCGAAGTGCGACCTAGTAGGAACACTTCGCCGAACTGAAAGTCGGTGGCCGAAGGGAAAGCCAAGTGCGACCTTGTGCGCGAGGGTGCAGCTCGGAAATCTGCACCTACTACATTGCGCAGTCATCGGGCTTGCTAGTAGGAGCGCTTCTCCGAAGTGCGACCTTGTGCGCGAGGGTGCAGCTTGGAAATCTGCACCTACTACACTGCGCAGTCATCGGGCTTGCTAGTAGGAGCGCTTCTCCGAAGTGCGACCACTGAAACTCATTTGATTTGGCCGCTTGCGCTTAAGCGGCTGCAAAAGTAAGCATAAAAATCGATTCAGCGAAACAATATCTTGTTTTTGTGCTGATATTCAATGGTGTAAGGAGTGATTTATAGGCAACCGGAAAAGGAAAGTCCCCGAAAGCGCGTCGGCTCTCGGGGACTTCTTGTAGTATGGGGTGTTTGATGGAATGATTCCATCACCCAGCCGCCCTCTGCACTTGCTGTTTGGTCGCAGTTCGGAGAACTGCTCCTACTAAACTACTTCCTTATGGTGGTCTTCAGCGTCATCGTGCCGTTCTTCACGATGTACAAGCCCGACTTGTTGAGGCTCTTGCGTGCCTCGTTTATGTCGTTGAACTTGCCAAGGCAGAGACCGTCGATGGTGTAAACCTCAACAGCTGTTGTAGCGGTGTTGGCGTTGCTTATGCCTGTCATAGTGTTGGCCTTGAGGGTCACGTCATACAGGTTGTAGGTGGCAACGACATCCTCCTTTATCGAGTTGTCGGCACCTTCCACCTTCACACCATAATAATATATACCGTCGGCAGACAGAGTGTAGGTCTCAGTGGCTGTTGCCTTCACGCCTGTAGTGTCGGTGCCTGTGAGTATCACGGTGCAGAACGAGTCAGGAATGTTTTCCTGCGCCACCACCAAGCTCATCTTCATCTTGGCTTTCTCCTCGTCGGTAAGCTGTGAGCTCTTGTCAAAGGCCATGCTGTAGGAGAGGGCTGCCTCAATCTTGTCGCCAGCCTTGCCTATGAATGCAGGCGATACCAACACACCGGGAAGATTAGATGCTGCCAGCGCTTTGTGTATGGAGCGCTTTGTGGTGAGCGTGCCAGTCTCCGAAGCCGTCCACTGCTCGAACAGTTTAGACTGGTCATACTGGTACCACTCGCTGAAGTCGGCGGTGTATTCGCCAAGCTCCTTGCCTGTGGTGGTCGGGTCATTGATGGCAAACTGGTCCATGAACAGATTGCCGAAGTTTGTTGATGTACACTTGATGCCGATGTAGTACTTGCCAGCTTCCAAGTCAAACGGTACAATCACCTTCTTGTATCGGTTCTCATAGGCCACCACGTCATCAGGGCTTGTGTAGACGAGGTTCATTACGAAGCCAGTGTCTTTCTGACAAGCCAGATAAACCTGGAAGTTCTGTCCATAGCTCTTTGCGGTCTTGCCATTAAGTGAGGTGCGGTAGAAGAAGCTCAGCTCATGGGCACCTGCGGGAATGTCTATGCATCCAGACACTGCCCAGTCGCCCTCTGCGTTTGTTGTTTTGCCTACGTGTTGTATGCCGCCTGTGCCGTTGTAGGCCGACGAACTCGACGACATGTTGTTCTTCTTTGTCCAATTGCCGCTGACATACCAGTAGGCTTGGCTCTCCTCCGACTCAAGGTCGTCGCTGTAAGGCAGTGTGGCTGTCTCGTAGCTGCTGATGGCAGCCAGTGTCCATGAGTTGTTGAAGGTGAGGGTGTCGCCCTCTGCACTTGTCTCCACCTTGATGGTGTATTTGCCCGGTGCGCTCACGTCGAGCTTCTTGTCGAACGTATATACAGAGGTCTCGCCCGGCTGCATGGCTGTAGTGGGAGCGTAGGTCTCGGTGGCCGTAAGCTCATCGTTCACATAGTATTTCAGTTCAACCGACTTCACCTCGCTTGCTCCGTGGTTGGCCAGTGTCACACTGATGGTGTCGGTGGTGAGTCCGAAGCCCGACTCTGCGGTCTGGCTTGCCGAAGTCACGGCCAGGTCGCTCTCGGTGTCAAGGCGCACGTCGTCGATAATGAGGTCGTGGCCCATGCCAGTGTTGTGCAATGACAGATAGTAAATTCCCGGCTCTGTCACGTTCTTGAAGGCATAGCCCTGACGGTAGGTCAGCACGTTGTCGTCGGTGATGGTGTCGGTGGTGAGCTTATCGTCATCGGTATAGGAATCAACATCGTAGAACGAATCGCCCTTTACGAGGTAAGCATCCAAGTAAGTCTCGTCGTCGGCGTTGGTGCTGGTCTTCGTCGTGGTGTAGTAGTATGACAGACGTATCGGGCCAGCCTTCTCAATGTAGATGGCGGGCGAGGTGAACCAGTTGTCGTGCTCGGTGTTGGCCATGGTGTTTATATAGGCGGCGTTGTTGCCGTCCTTGGCGTAGTTTACGTAGCCCTTGTTGACAGAACCGATGGAGCCTTCTATGACACCATCAGCCGGGTCTGTTGTAAACCAGCGCTCAATGCTCTCGCTGTCGTCCTCGAAGTTCTCCACGAAAGGTATGGTGTAAGGCTTATACACGTCGATGGCATCGCAGAGTGTGTCGTTGGCAGCATTGGTGTCGCCCTCGAGAGCCACTATCATTTCCACGTTGTGCTGGCCGGCAGTGGCTGTGGTGGTGAAGTTGAATGTGTGCAGTGTTACCTCGTCGGGCTGCAGTGTGGCGTCGATGGTCTCGGTGGCCACGGTCTCGCCGTCATAAACCAACTTCACCGGAATGTTCGACTGTGCCTTTGAACCTTCGTTCGACACCTGTGCGGCGAAGGTCATCTTTGTGCCTTCCACCATCGACTCCAGGAACGGGTCTTCGATGTATCTAACGGCTACGTCGTTGGGTTGGAGTGTCTTGAACACCAAGTTCTTCAGCACAAACTGTCCTGTGTAGTCCTCGTCTATGCCAATGCTAATCTTGTAGCCTCCGGCAGGAACGTCGATGGCAAACTGTGCTGTGGACAGTTCGCTTGCTGTGGCAAGCGCCTGCTTATATACGGCGGCGGTGTCGCCCTCCACGTTGGTGAACACCATCGTGACGTTGGCATCCACCAGCGACTGATAGTCAAACTTCAACTGCTTAGGTCCGTCGGGCACTTCTATCCAGTTGCTCTGCAGACGACTCTTCTTGCCTGCATATTGCACATAGCCCCAAGCCTCTTCCGTTTCAGAGTACGACCAGCCATATATTACTTTCCTTACAGTAGTCTTGTATGTGCTCTTCCAGTCGGTGGCTATGTTCTCGGAAGTCATCTCGTAGGGGAAAGGCATCGTCTTGTCGATGCTCACGCTTGAGGTCAGCGTGTCGTTGTCGTGCAGCACGTCGTTGTCGGCTGTGGCCCATGTGAGGATGGTGTGTTTGTCGCGGCTCATTGTGGCCGGTGCAGAGAAGGTGAGCGTGGCACTGCCGTTGGTTTCTATCTTTTGGTTGACGGCCTCTGTCACCTCGGCGTTGTCGTCAATCTTGTAGCCAATGGTGAACGCCGACACCTCTGCGCCGTAGTTCTTCACGGTCATCGTCACGTTCTGTGAGTTGTAGAATCCGCTCACGGGCGACTCAAGCTTCTCCACCACCAAGTCGGCTGTATTCGTCTTGTTTATCTTCACATCGTCGATGAACACCATGTTGGTCAAGAATGGTGAGCCGGGAGTGTTGCCGTGGTCGCGGAAGGCTATATATACCTGCTTGCCTGCATACTTGCTCAGGTCGAGGCTCATGGCGTGCCAGTGGGCCAAGTCCTTAGGCACCACCTGATAGAGCGTGTCGGTGAATGAGGCAGAGGCGGTGTCGGTGGTCGATACGAGCACCTCGAAGTGTGTGCGTCCGCTCTCAGTCACAGCGGCTGCATTGTTGAAGCTGGCGTTCCACGAAATCATGAAGTTGAGATAGTCTCCGTCGCCTATGGTCACCTGTGGGGTGATGAGCCAAGAGTCGGGCGAGTAGAGACTTTGGCTTTCTTTGGT
>CAVHDN010000238.1:0-4020 GCA_963634315.1 Flexilinea sp.
GTGGGCGTGGGGGTTCAGACGGCGGTCGGGGGCGATGATGCCGTTACAATTGAAGTTGTAGTCGCTGGCGGGATAGCGGCCGTAGTCGCCGCCATAGGTGAATATCTCCTTGCCAGTGACGGCACTGGTGTCGCGCAAGCCTTGGTCAACAAAGTCCCAGATGTAGCCGCCTTGATACTTAGGGTACTTGCGCACAAGGTCCCAATACTCCTTGAAGCCGCCCATGGAGTTGCCCATGGCGTGAGCATACTCGCACTGTATGAGCGGTCGGGGGTTGTCGCCTTGGGCGTATTGTTCGCAACGCTTGTAGTCGTAATACATCGGACAGAAGATGTCGGTCTTGCCCGTCTGTCCTGCCTGCTCATACTGCACGGGGCGAGTGCTGTCGGTCTGCTTAATCCAGTCGTAGGCCTTTTCGAAGTTAGGCCCGTAGCCCGCCTCATTGCCCAAGCTCCACACAATGATGGAGGGATGGTTGCGGAAGAGCGACACATTGGCTTGGTTGCGCTCAAGGTGGGCCTTGGCGAAGTCGTCGCGCTTGGCCAGCGTCTTGGAGCCGTAGCCCATGCCGTGCGACTCAAGGTTGGCCTCTGCCGTGACATAAAGTCCATACTTGTCGCACAGCTCATACCATCGCGGGTCGTCAGGATAGTGGCAGGTGCGCACGGCGTTGATGTTGAGCCGCTTCATTATCTTTATGTCTTCTATCATGCGCTCCACGCTCACCACATAGCCGCCGTCAGGGTCCATCTCGTGACGGTCAACGCCCTTTATGAGCACCGCACGGCCGTTGACGAGCAACTGTCCGCCGGCAATCTCAATGTGGCGGAAGCCCACCATCTGCCTGACCGCTTCGAGGGTCTCACCGCCTCGCTTCAGGCTCACCAGCAGGGTGTAGAGGTAGGGGGTCTCTGCTGTCCAGCCCTTTGCTCCGCGTACTGTCAGAGTGCCTTTTGCGGCCATGGCGTCAACGTCCTTTGCACTGGCCACGAGTTTGCCTTTGGCGTCAAGAAGCTCGAGGTCGAGCGTAGTGCCTTTGCCCGAGACGGTGCTGATGGCGTAGGTGAGCAGGCCGTTGGTGTAGTTGTCGGTAAGGTCTTGTGTAATGTTAATGTCGGCCATGTGACTTTGTGGCCGGGCGTAGAGATAGACCTCTCGGGCAATTCCTGTGAAGCGCCAGAAATCCTGGTCTTCAAGATAGGAGCCGTCGCACCAGCGCATCACCTGCATGGCTATGAGGTTGCTGCCCTGCTTGAGATATTTTGTGATGTCGAATTCGGCTGCCACCTTGCTGTCCTCGCTGTAGCCCACATACTTGCCGTTGACCCACACCGAGAGGTTGCTTGTGGCGGAACCGACGTGCAGATACACCTTTTGACTCTTCCAACCATCGGGGAGGTTGAAGGTGCGGCGATAGGAGCCAGTGTAGTTGTTGGTCTCGCTGATGAAGGGCGGGTTGCTCTTGAACGTTGTTGACCAGGCATAGCCTGAGTTTTTGTAGATCCTGTCGCCGTAGCCGTTTATTTCAAACAGGCCCGGCACGGGGAAATCGACCCATTGGTGGTCGTTGAAGTTGGTCTTGTAGAAGCCTTCAGGCCGCTCGTTGTGGTTGAGGGCGAAGTGGAACTTCCATTTGCCCTCCATGGAGAGGTAGCGCGTGGAGGAGTTCTTGCTGCCTTTTGAGGCCAAATCGCGGCTTTCAAAGGCGAAGAAGCTTGCGCGCCAAGCCTCACGGTTCACTCCGTTCACTGCGGGGTCTTGCCACTCGGGCTTTGACTGTGTGGTGCTTTTCTTAGCCGTGGCAATGCTTGTGAAGGTCACGGGAGAGAGCAGTGCGGTGAGTAACAATAGTTGTTTAAGCATAAAAGTTAGTTTTAGGTTAAGGCGTGTTCTAAAAATTCCACGCCAGTTTAATTCAAGAAAAAAGTGTCGGGATTCAGGTGGGGTAGCTCACTCGTAATCGTCGATTACGTCATTGATGAAATCCATCATCGGCTTGGCTGCCTTGAAGGCTTCTTCCATCGTGTCAAGCCACTTGTCGCCATCGAAAAAGTTGTCGGCCACGTGGTGCCAGCAGCAGTAGTCTTTCATTCGCAAATAGCCTATGTGCTCGTAGGAGCGCGGAAAGCCTGCAGGACAAGTCTTCAGGCGCTCCAGTCCGAAGCCCTGGCGGTCGTCCCACTTGGCTTGGTCGTTGGCTCCGTAATAGCTCAAGAACTCATCCGACTGCACACATTCTATCCAGCGGTCGGTATTGGCCATTATCTCGTTGCGGCATGAGGTGAGGATGTTGGTGGGAAGCCAGTAGTTGCCGCAGGCCAGCAGACAGTGGTCGGGCTCCATGTGGAGGTAGTAGCCTCCGTGGAGCGCCTTCTTCCCGTGGGCTGCGATATAGGCTCCGAGATGATTCTTATAGGGCGACTTGTCGGGCGAAAAGCGTGTGTCGCGGTAGAAGCGGTAGGTGGCGTCTTTCACCGTGATGTGGGAAATGCTTGCATCAAAGGTCGCAATGCGCCTGATGGCCAGCTCAACGCCCTGCTCAAACTCTGCCCTTGCGGCCATGTAGTCGTCCTTGTGCTCCATGAACCATGGTCGGTTGTTGTTGGCCACGACGGCACGCAGAAAGTCTATTATCAGCTTTGAGTTCATTATTTAGTTTTAAAAGAGGTAAAAATGATGTTTACTGTGCAAAAGTAGCCATTTTAATCGGCATTGTCAAATAAAAGGTGTATTTTTGCCCATATGGATAGAAAGGAAAGGTATGGTAGGGTGCTTGACTATTTCCGCAGGGAGATGCCGCAGGTGAACACCGAACTGGAGTTTGGCAGTGTGTTCCAGCTGCTGGTGGCCGTGGTCCTTAGCGCACAATGCACCGACAAGCGGGTCAACATGGTCACTCCCACCCTGTTTGAACGCTACCCTACAGCCGAAAGCATGGCTGGGGCGAAGGTGGAAGATTTGCTCGACTTCATAAGGAGTGTCTCTTATCCTAACGCAAAGGCTAAGCATCTGGTGGAAATGGCGCGAGTGCTTGTTGGGAAGTATGGTGGAGAAGTGCCGTCCGACATGGACAGTCTGCTGAGTCTGCCGGGCGTGGGGCGCAAAACGGCAAATGTCATGCTTGCTGTGGCTTTCGGACAGACGGCCATGGCTGTTGACACGCATGTGTATAGGGTGAGCCATCGCCTCGGACTGGTGGGCAAGAGCGACAATACGCCATACAAGGTGGAACAGAGGCTTTTGGCTAATATCCCACCGGCTGACGTTCCCTCGGCCCATCATTGGCTTTTGCTACACGGACGCCATGTCTGCACTTCGCGCAAGCCTCATTGCGAGCGATGTGGTCTGGAGGCTTTCTGCCCTAAGAGGCTTGAGGGATCAAGACTGGAATAGAGCGTTACGCTCATAGGTTTAGTGTAGATTTTTTAGACTCCTCATCTATTCTTTCCCGTGTCTTTTTGCAAATAAAAAGCCAGTTTTTGTTCGCAAATCAACATAAAAGTGTACCTTTGCACGACACAAAGCACACGAACCACAAAAACTAAAAGACATGGCAAATATCATCAGGCCCATAGACTACGAACCGCTGCTCGACACGAAACAGACAGAGCAGGGCATAAAACTCATAAAGGACTTCTTTCAGCAGAATCTCTCCACCGAACTGCGCCTCAGACGCGTGACCGCTCCGCTGTTTGTGCTCAAGGGACTTGGTATCAACGATGACCTCAACGGCGTGGAGCGCGCTGTGACGTTCCCCATAAAGGACTTGGGCGACGCCAAGGCCGAAGTGGTGCACTCGCTGGCCAAGTGGAAACGTCTGTCGCTGGCAGAATACCACATAGAGCCGGGCTATGGCATTTATACCGACATGAACGCCATAAGGGCCGACGAGGAACTGGACAACCTCCACTCGCTCTACGTTGACCAATGGGACTGGGAGGCTGTCATCACCGCGAAAGAACGCACCGTTGCCCATCTGAAGAGTGTGGTGGAGCGCATCTATTCGGCCATACGCCGCAC
>CAVHDN010000239.1:0-4015 GCA_963634315.1 Flexilinea sp.
CCTATTCACAGGGATACATTTGTAAAAATGATTAGCAGTATTTATGGCCCTGTTTTTCAACACTTTAAGGAAGTCGCCTCAAGTCTAGGAGAAAAGTGCCTCTTTTCTACCAGAAAAGCGCCTCATTTCTACCAGAAAAGTGCCTCATTTCTACCAGAAAAGAGGCGCTTTTCTTTTTGATACTATTTTAGGGCTTTTGGGATGTTAGTCGCACTCTATGCTTTTGTCCGTATTTTACACAAAACACTTAGGGTACTTGAATTATTGAAAAAAAGGAAGTGAAAAGATGGCGTAATACGTATTATTATTGTGGGCAAGCTATGAGCAGACGCCAATGTCTTTGCTTCCGCTATACCCGTAGGCACGAAATGTGCCAAACAGACAGGACCTAAAACATTAAGACTATTTTGTCCTATATTGAATCAAAATAATGCGATACGTTTATATTGATAAAGAATAATTTTGCCGAAGTTTTTAACGATAAGAATATTAATTATTAAAACGTTATGAAGTACCCTAAAATAGGTATCCGCCCGACCATAGACGGCCGTCAGGGTGGAGTTCGTGAGAGTCTTGAAGACAAGACTATGGCTTTGGCCAATGCCGTAGCCCAGTTGATAACAACCAACTTGAAGAATGGCGACGGTTCGCCCGTTGAGTGTGTCATCGCCGACGGCACAATAGGCCGCGTGGCCGAAAGCGCCGCCTGTGCCGAAAAGTTTGAGCGCGAGGGCGTGGGAAGCACCATTACCGTGACATCGTGCTGGTGCTATGGTTCAGAAACGATGGACATGAATCCGCACTATCCCAAAGCCGTGTGGGGCTTTAATGGAACAGAGCGCCCTGGAGCCGTTTATCTGGCAGCTGTATTGGCAGCCCACGCTCAAAAGGGACTGCCCGCATTCGGCATATATGGACATGATGTGCAAGACCTCGACGACAACACCATTCCTGCCGATGCCGCCGAAAAGATACTGCGCTTTGCACGTGCCGCACAGGCCGTGGCCACCATGCGCGGAAAGAGCTATCTGAGCATGGGCAACACTTGTATGGGCATTGCGGGAAGCATTGTCAACGCCGACTTCTTCCAAGACTATCTCGGCATGCGCACTGAGTATGTTGACCTTGTTGAAATACTGCGCCGTATAGAAAAAGGTATATACGACCCTGAGGAGTACAAGAAAGCCATGGCTTGGACCGAGAAGTACTGCAAGTGCAACGAGGGCCGCGACTATAACGAGGAGAAAGGAAAAGCAAAGACACGTGCCGAGAAAGAAGAAGACTGGGACTTCACCGTGAAGAACATGCTCATCATAAACGACTTGATGCACGGCAACCCCAAACTGCTGGAACTCGGTTTCAAGGAGGAGTCTCTGGGACACAACGCCATAGCTGCCGGAGTGCAGGGTCAGCGCCAGTGGACTGACTATAAGCCCAACTTCGACTTCCCCGAGTCGCTCATGTGTACATCGTTCGACTGGAACGGCATTCGCGAAGCCAATGTGCTTGCCACAGAGAATGACTCACTCAACGGTGTGGCCATGCTCTTTGGGCATCTGATTACCCACAAGGGTGTGATGTTCTCCGACATCCGCACCTATTGGAGTCCAGAAGCCGTCAAGCGTGTCACTGGCAAAGAGCCTACAGGTATGGCTGCAGGCGGTTTCATACATCTCATCAACTCGGGAGCCACCACGCTCGACGCTACTGGTGCCATGACCGACGGCGACGGCAAGCCCACCATGAAGAACCCATGGGAGATGACACAGGAAGATGTTGACGCTTGTCTCAAAGCCACGACGTGGTATCCTGCCGACCGTGACTATTTCCGTGGAGGAGGCTTCTCGTCGAACTTCCTCACCAAGGGCGGCATGCCAATGACCATGATGCGTGTGAACATCGTGAGAGGATTGGGTCCCGTGCTGCAGCTGGCCGAGGGATGGACAGTTGACCTTGACCCCGAAATACACGACATACTCAACAAGCGCACCGACAAGACATGGCCTACCACATGGTTTGTACCTCGCCTTGACGCCACACGCGACGCTTTCAAGGATGTTTATTCGGTGATGAACAACTGGGGAGCCAACCATGGAGCCATAGCCTATGGCCATATAGGTGCCGACATCATCACCTTGGCGTCAATGCTGCGCATTCCCGTTTGCATGCACAACGTGGCCGACGAGAAGATATTCCGCCCGGCAGCATGGAACGCTTTTGGCATGGACAAGGAAGGAGCCGACTACCGCGCCTGCAAGAACTTCGGCCCCATCTACAAGTAAGCGAACGGCAAACGTTCTGAACGAAACAACTAAAACACGGTATCGGGTACATAAGCCTAACCCGATACCGTGATATACTTAAGGTGGGCTCTATAAATTCCCACCGTAAACTTCTAACCTAAAATATGCAAAAATCACCATTAGTAGAGAAAAAGTATCTTTTGCTTTTCATTCTCCTAACCTCGCTCTTTGCCCTATGGGGCTTTGCCAATGACATAACCAACCCCATGGTGGCGGCCTTTCAGACAGTGATGGAGATTTCGGCGACCAAAGCCTCGCTCATACAGTTTGCTTTCTATGGCGGCTATGCCACAATGGCCGTTCCAGCGGCACTCTTCATACGCCGATACAGCTACAAGAGTGGCATCCTGCTTGGCTTGGCACTATATGCCATAGGTGCCTTCCTGTTCATTCCGGCAGCAGCCTATCAGGAGTTCTCGTTCTTCTGCATCTCGCTCTATGTGCTCACCTTTGGCTTGGCTTTTCTGGAAACCACAGCCAACCCCTTTGTGCTTTCGCTTGGAAGTAAGGAAACCGCCACGCGCCGACTTAACCTGTCGCAGGCTTTCAACCCAATGGGATCGCTCACGGGCATGGGCGTGGCTTCGTTCATTGTGCTTCCGCAACTCATCTCCGACCGCCGCGATGATGCAGGCAAAGTGATATTCTACACCCTTTCAGAGGCAGAGAAAGCAGGCATACGTCTGCACGACCTAGCCGTGATACGTGACCCCTATGTGGCCATAGGCTTGGTGGTGCTGATAATGTTCATCGTGATAGGCATCACACGCATACCCAAGACCCAAGTGCACAACGAACATGCCCGCATAAGCACTACGCTCGTGAGGTTGGGCAAGAACCGTGCTTACGTGGCTGGAGTGTTCACGCAGATGTTCTATGTGGCCGCACAGATTATGGTGTGGACATTCATCATACAGTATGCCGACAACTTGGGCATCAACAAGGCTACCGCCCAGACCTACAACATAGTAGCCATGGGGTTGTTCCTTTGCGGTCGTTTCATAAGTACCTTCCTCATGCGCTATGTCAACACCCGTTTGCTCTTGGCCGTGTTTGCCGTTGGTGCTGCTGCATGCACTTTGGGCACCATCTTCATTGTTGGTCAGACCGGCTTGTTCTGTTTGGTGGGCATAAGCTGCTTCATGTCGCTCATGTTCCCGACCATCTATGGAATAGCCTTGGAAAACGTAGAGGCTGAAGACGCAAGTCTTGGAGCAGCCTTCCTTGTCATGGCCATCGTGGGCGGTGCCATCATGCCTCCGCTTCAGGGCATGATAATCGACTGCGGACAGTTGTTTGGCATGCCGGCCGTCAATGTGTCGTTTGTGCTGCCCCTTGTTTGCTTTGCTGTAGTGGCCGTTTACGGCTACTCGCAATATTGTTGGAGCAAGCGTAGCTTACAATAATTTCCTCTCCTTACCCTAAATCTATGTTTTAGGGCAAGATGAGCAAAGGTCACCTTTATGAGTCAGTCGTAAAGGTGACCTTTGCTTTTGGGTGGGTTCTATAAATTTCCACCATTAATAATGCATACAACAATAAGTATTCTTCATGTTCCATACGTATATATAATAAATGTAAGAACTGAAAAATATCAATGAGAATAGACGGAATACTTTTAATAGCGTTCGCCCTTGGTCTGTCGCAAACGAGCATGGCCGTGACGAAAACAAAACTTTCATCAAAACTTTCATCAAGTGCTCGAGTGCAAG
>CAVHDN010000240.1:0-4011 GCA_963634315.1 Flexilinea sp.
TTATTGACTTTAGTCTTTTGATTTCACTTGCAGAGAGATTTATAGTATATTTTCGCCTTGACATAGTTGACTCTAATGGATTGAATTTCAACTATAAAGGTACGAAAAATATTCGACATACACAAATTAAAACACCTGATAATCAATTGGTTATATCAACCTTTTGCAATAACTTCGATTACACTCATCAATGGAAAAGCCAATGCCTTTTTACTCAACTTTTAGACTTTACAAACTACTAGACAATATGATTGTCAGTAAATTAATCTTTCCTTTCCGTGCGCTTGACAGGACTCGAACCTGCACGTTGTAAAACACCAGATCCTAAGTCTGGCGCGTCTACCAATTCCGCCACAAGCGCTTTCGTTTTGCAAAATTAATGCTTTTCATTGAAAAGACCAAAGTTTTTGTTATATATGGTGCCGCAATTGCCGATAAATGCAGCTATAAATGCTGCTCACAGGTAAAGATCTTTCTTACTTGTCTTCTCCTTTTCACGCAATAACCTATCGAATATCGAAGCAGCCAAGCGCACCTTCAATGCGCAAGGGCGTAATTTATAACATTCTGGAAGAGGCGTGTTGATGGCAGGTCCTAAGGCTTTGACAAAGCCTTTCAGACCAAGAATCTCACCGCAGACGACTGAACCATATTGTGCCTTGAACTCTTCTGTCATACGTTGAATGACCTTGAAACAGTTTTGTTGGGCCTCCTTTTCGTCAGGCTTTGCGTTTCCTTCTTCCAACCCAGCCAACACAGTGAGGCTCAGCACAGTGCCGCAAGTCATGCGTTGGCGCCCTATCCCACCGCCAAAGGCCGCAGCCATGCGTGTCGCTTGCTCTTGGCTTAGTCCATAGCGTGATGCAAAGGGAAGCAACACGGCTTGTCCGCAATTGTAGCCACTCATGAAAAGGTCGGCAGCCTTGTCGGCCATCGTTCCATACTCAGCCATTGTCGTTTTTTCGTTATGCGTCATAGTTTTCTGCCTATTGGGCGTTATCCCTGGGCATTTACTTTATTTTGTCGAAGCCTTCGCCAAATACACCGTGACAGAATGATTGCGACACAAGGGCTCTTGGGTCTATGCTCTTAATGTGGTTGAGCACGTCTTGCGACTCGTATTTTCGGGTTAGTACGATAAGAATGTCAACATCATGCTTAGAATACCATCCAGTGCCTTGTATCACGGTCACGCCACGATTCACGCGGTTCATTATGTCATCAGCAATGCGCTTGTATTCTTTGGAAATGATGATGAACTGTACAGTTTGGCGGGTTCCGTTTATAACATAGTCACACACATAGCTTATGATGAGTGTGAAAGCAACGCCATAGACTATTGTCTCTGTGCTGTGGAAAAGAAGGTAGGATGAAGAAATAATGGTGATGTCGATAAATTGCATGGCTCGACCAAAACTCATTCTGAAGTGCTTGTTGAGCAGGGCTATTATTATGTCGGTACCACCTGTTGAGCCGTTGTGGGAGAACACCAACCCAAGACCGGCACCAGCCAACGCTCCGCCAATGAGTACGTGCATAAACTTGTCCTCACCAGCTGTAATGATGGGGAACGATTGGAATAGAGGTTGCATAATGCCTATGAGCACAGACATGATAGTCACGCCGATGACCGTGCGAATGGTGAATTGGCGTGTCAGCGCACGCAAAGCAATAAAGAGCAGGAGGATGTTTAGAGTCCAAATAGACGCTCCAGGGGGAAGATTGAACGCATAGAACAGCAAGGCCGAAATACCAGCCACGCCACCCATTACAACTTTTTCAGGAAGGATGAAGGCTGTGTAGCCAAACGAATATAGGAATATGCCAAAGCTGATGAAGAACATGTCCTTGGCATATTGTTTTCTCTTCCATACTTTTGTTTCGCGTGTGGTTCTCTCCATGTTTCCTCTATCTGTACGACTTGGATTGAGTGTAGCTTATCTTATGCAAAGATAATGCATTTTTTCCAATCGAACATAAACGGGTAGGAAAATCAGTCTTTCGCAAATTGATAGATAATAGAAACTGCCGTATGCGAAACCTCACGTACTGTGGTGTGAGAGGTCGGTAAACATGAAAGTAGGAGGCAAATGCCTTTTATGATTAGCATTTACCCCCTACTCGATTATAAGTTTATACGAAGCTTGCGTTTATGCTTCAGGAGTATTCTCGTCGCTCCAATCCATCTTGGTCTGACGCACATAACTCTTGTAGCGGAGCTGTGCCATACGCTTGGCCTCGGCAAACAGCTCTTCTGCCTCGTCTGGATAAGCCTTCTTAACCGACAGATAGCGAACTTCGCCCATAAGGAAATCGTGGAACCTGTCCCACTCTGGAGCTTTGGAATCGAGCGAGAATGGGTTCTGTCCCTGCTTGGCCAACTCGGGGTTGTAACGCCACAAGTGCCAGTAGCCACACTCAACGGCCTTGCCTTCCTCTGCCTGGCTCTTGCCCATGCCACCCTTGGCCTTCAGACCATGGTTGATACATGGAGCATATGCAATGATGAGCGAAGGACCATGGTAAGCCTCAGCCTCACGGATGGCCTTCAAGCACTGGGCCTGGTCGGCACCCATTGCTATCTGTGCCACATATACATAACCATAGGTAGTGGCTATCATGCCGATGTCCTTCTTCTTGATGCGCTTTCCCTGGGCGGCAAACTGTGCGATGGCACCCAGAGGAGTGGCCTTTGAAGCCTGACCACCTGTATTGGAGTAAACCTCGGTGTCAAGCACAAGAATGTTGACATCCTCACCGCTGGCTATCACGTGGTCGAGACCTCCGTAGCCAATATCGTAGGAAGCACCGTCGCCACCTATAATCCACTGGCTGCGCTTCACGAGATAGTGATCGAGAGTCTTAAGCTCAGTGCATGTGGGGCAACCAGAAGCAGATCCTGCGGCAATCAGCGGCTTCAGCTTGGCTGCGGCTGCCTTCGATGCGTCAGCATCATCCTTGCCAGCCAACCATTCTTGGGCTGCGGCCTTGAACTCTGCGGGAGTTCCCTCATTGGCTATGGCCTCATTGAGCAGTACAGACACGCGTTCCTTCATCTTCTTGTTGCCGAGAACCATACCGAGACCGAACTCGCAGAAGTCCTCAAACAGGGAGTTGTTGAACGCCGGTCCATGGCCTTCAGCATTGGTTGTGTATGGTGTTGAAGGAATAGATGCGGAGTATATTGAAGAACATCCAGTGGCGTTGGCAATCATTTCGCGGTCACCGAACAACTGTGAAATGAGCTTGACATAAGGAGTCTCACCGCAACCAGAGCAAGCACCAGAGAACTCGAACAGAGGCTGTGCGAACTGTGAGTTCTTCACATTGCTCTTTATGTCCACAAGGTTCTGCTTGCTTGTCACTTTGTGTACGAGATATTCCCAACGTGCAGCCTCAGCATCGTTACCAGTGAACGGAACCATGGTGAGTGCCTTGCCCTTCTTGGGGTTGCCGGGACATACGTCAACACAGTTGCCGCAACCGAGACAGTCGAGAACTGATGGCTCCATGACGAAGTGCATGCCTTTCATTGCTGCAGGCGCCTTCATCTCGATGGTAGGACCGTCAAAGCCCTTAAGTTCTTCGTCGGTGAGGACAAACGGACGGATGGCTGCGTGAGGACATACATAAGCACACTTGTTGCACTGTATGCAGTTCTCTGCATTCCACTCGGGAACGAAAGCCTCCACGCCGCGCTTCTCGTAGGCTGCTGTGCCAACCTGCCATGAACCGTCAACAGTGTCGTGCTTCACGAAGTCAGAAACTTTGAGCAAATCGCCAGCTTGTGCGTTGATTGGGCGGACAAGCTCCTTTACAAATGCCGGAGCATCGTCTTCCTTGACAACGTCGTCAGCCAAGTTTGCCCAAGCGGCGTCAATGGTAAGCTGCTTATACTCGCCACCACGGTCAACAGCAGCGTAGTTCTTGTCAACAACGTCCTGTCCCTTCTTGCCATAAGACTTAACGATGAACTTCTTCATCTGCTCTACTGCCAAATCAACTGGAATG
>CAVHDN010000241.1:0-3976 GCA_963634315.1 Flexilinea sp.
TCAGCACATTGGTTGCATTTTGTTTGGCCGCAGTTCGGAGAACTGCTCCTACTAAGTTTGCCCCTTCGCGAGGCCGCAGCGGCAAAAAAGGTTAAAAAAGAGCCCGTTTCGGCAGTATGGCCTAAACCTTAGTGTCGCGCACGCATCAAAAGACCATTATGAACCGAATAGTTTTATTGTTTATTCTCTGCGCCTTGCAACTCACTGCCTTGGCGCAAGGCTCTGTGAAGGGCCGTGTACTCGACAAGCAAAGCAACGAGGCGTTGCAGTTTGTCAACGTTAAAGTGACACAACCGGCTACAGGCAAGATGGTGAAGGGAGCCATCACCGACGGGGGCGGCTCGTTCAGCCTTGGCTCACTGCCTTATGGCAACTACGAGCTTAGCGTGTCGTTTGTGGGCTACAAGACCTACACGCGCAAGGTTAGCCTCACGGCGGCCAACAAGCATGCTTCGTTTCCTGCCATATATCTTTCGGAAGACAACCAGACGCTAAAGGAGGTGCAGGTGACGGGCCAACGCTCGCAAATGAAGCTTGAGGTTGACCGCAAGACCTTTACCGTAGATCAGATGATAGCGGCTGCAGGCGGTTCTGCCAGTGACCTGCTCGAGAACATTCCGTCGGTGGAAGTGTCAACCGAGGGTGAGGTGTCGCTGCGAGGCAACACGAGTGTGGAGGTGTGGATTAACGGTAAGGCCAGCGGACTGACAAGCGACAACCGTGGGGAGATACTCCAACAAATACCAGCAGAGAGCATTGAGAGGATAGAGGTGATAGACAATCCAAGTGCGAAATACAGTGCAGAGGGAAGTGCGGGCATCATAAACATCATTCTCAAGCGTGACCGCAAGGCCGGATACTATGGCTCGGTGAGGGCTGGAGTGAACACGCGGGGCGGTTGGCAGACTGGAGCCAACATAAACTACTCAAGTGGTAAGCTTGACGCATTTGCTAACATTGGATTCAGAACACGCAAACACAAAGGGGGAGCTTCAAGCGAACAGACCTACACCAACAGCAACACCTACCAGAACTACTATCGCGAGAGCGACAACAGTGGACATAACCTCTTTGCACGGGCAGGCTTCACCTGGCACATGACGAGCAAGGACGACCTGACGTTGTCGGGCATGACCATGGTGGGCAAGCGCGACGACTCCTCGCTCACGCCCTACCACTACGGCACAGTGGGTGCTCTGTCGGACTCGCGCATCATGTTCAGAAGCACTGACAGCAAGGACAAGTCGAACATGCTGCATGGTGAACTGGGCTACACGCACAACTTCAGCGACAAGCACAAGCTGGAGTTCAACTTCTCCATAGGCCGTTGGAAGAGCGACAACGACAACTACTACCGCGACAGTACGCAATGGTTCGACGAGAACAGGGCCACGGAGTATTCCTATCAGTATCGCCCCATGTACATAAACAACCGTGACTGGGAAACAAGGCTTGACTATGAGAACCAGATAACCGACAAGTTTAAGATAGAAGCAGGCTACAACGGCAACTACTCTCGTGAGAACACTCCGCAGGAGTCGTGGGTTGACGAGACCAACTGGCAGGGCCTCAACAGCACCGAAGACAAGCTCTACTACAACCGTTTCATCTATGAGATGACAACGCACGCCCTCTATGCCACAGCCAATGTCAAGCTTGGCAAACTCGGTGTCATGGCCGGTCTGCGCGGCGAGTACTGGAAGGTGGATACGGAGAGCCACGACTATTGGCAGGAGCATGGTGAGAAACAACGCGACCCGGCCTACAAGAAGGACTTCTTCCAACTTTTCCCAAGCTTGTTCCTCAACTATGAGCTTACACCTACGGCCCAGTTGCAGCTCAACTACACGCGCCGCCTGCGCCGTCCGTGGGGTGGACAGCTCAACAGTTTTAAGGATACGCGCGATGCGTCGTTAGTGTCGTTCGGTAATCCAGAGCTGACTCCAGAATACACAAACTCGTTCTCACTCAACTTCCTCAAGACGTGGCCGGAGCACACATTGTCCATTGGGGCTTACTATCGCCCGACGACTGATGTCATTCAGCGCATAAGCTACAACGTTAACGACACCATCTACTCCACCAACAAGAATGTGGCCAAGAGCCAAAGCGCGGGATTGGAACTTATTCTGAAGGACAAGCTGTTCAAGAGACTCGACCTCACCACCACCGTCAATGCTTATTACTATAAGCTCGACGGTTTCGACTATGCCATCAATAACCAGATAGTTACGGGAGCGGCCGACGAGAACTTCTCGTGGGACGCACGTATGTTGGCAAGCATCATACTGCCTTACGGACTGTCGATACAGGCCACGGGCAACTATCGTTCGCGCAGTGTGGTGACGCAGGGTTACCGCAAGGCTAATGCCAGTCTCGACTTGGGACTGCGCAAGACATTCTTCAACAAGGCTCTGTCGCTGTCAGTCAACTGCCGCGACGTGTTCAACACTCGCAAGTGGGACACCTATACAAGCAGCGACGACTTCACTCGTCACCAAAGGAATTGGCGCAAGCCGCATGTTAACTTCGTGCTCACTTGGAACTTCGGCAACATGAACGGCAAGAAGCGTCAGCAGAGCGAAGAAAGTGCTCCCGACTATCAGCAGAACTATGGAGGCTACGGTGACAGTTAACTTGCTCACAGTTTAGACATAGCCAGCAAGTCTTCTGGCAACGGACACAAACGTATAGAAAGGAGATTTGGGTCGAATGGCCAACATCAACAACATGACCGTTGGGTCGCCAACGCGTGACATACTGAAATTTGCGTTGCCGCTGATAGGCGGATACATCCTGCAACAGATGTATCTGATTATCGATGCGGCCATCGTAGGACGCTTCGTGAGCGTTGGCGCACTGGCTGCCGTTGGTGCGTCAGCATCCGTTATGTTTCTCATCATGGGCTTCTGCAATGGCGCGTGCGCAGGCTTTGCCATCCCCGTGGCACAGGCTTTCGGAGCCCAAGACCTTAGTGCCATGCGGCAGTATGTGGCCAACGCCGTACGCTTGTCGGTGGCCTTGGCTCTGGTCATCACAGTCACCACGTGTGCCTTGTGCTCACCTATACTGCGCATGGTGAACACTCCCGACGATATCTTCGCCGACGCCTACACCTTTCTCGTTTTGCAACTGGCTGCCATACCGTTTACTTTCGCCTACAATCTGTTGTCGAGCCTCATCAGAGCTCTTGGCAACTCGCGCCAACCGTTCTATTTCCTCATCTTCTCGTCGATAGTAAACATTCTGCTCGACTTCCTCTTCATTGTCATCATGGGACTTGGCGTGGAGGGAGTGGGCCTCGCCACCATGCTCTCGCAGGCGGTGTCGGGTTGGATGTGCCTCACCTACATACGGCGAAAGATGCAGTTGCTCATGCCGAAAGGCAGTGAGCGGCGCTACGACCACGCCAAAGCCATGAGGCTTCTCGTCAATGGTCTGCCCATGGGACTGCAGTTCTCCATCACGGCCATAGGCAGCATCATGCTGCAAAGTGCCAACAACGCTCTCGGAACCGTCTATGTGGCGGCGTTCACCGCATCGATACGCATAAAGTATCTGTTCACTTGCGTCTTTGAAAACATCGGAGTGGCCATGGCCACCTACTGCGGACAGAACATCGGAGCACGCAAGCTCGACCGCATAGCCCTCGGCATAAGGTCGGCCATAAAGATCATGCTCATCTATTTCGCAATGACTTTCGTGCTCATAATGCCGTTTGCCGAGGAGATGATGATGCTCTTCGTTGACCGTAGCGAGACAGCCATCATAGACAACGCCGCACTCTTCATGCGTGTGGCGGCCTACTTCTATCCTGTGCTTGGTCTGCTCACCATACTGCGCTACAGCATACAAGGCCTTGGCTACAGCACCATGTCCATGCTTTCTGGTGTGATGGAGATGCTGGCGCGCTGTGGAGTCAGTCTGTGGCTAGTGCCCGCCATCCACTTCTTAGGTGTCTGCTATGGTGACCCTG
>CAVHDN010000242.1:0-3960 GCA_963634315.1 Flexilinea sp.
TGTGCTAGCTATAGAGATAGTTTTTCTTCATTCTTTCGCTGATTTCGGCTATAAAGGTACGAAATTTTTCGCAATTATGCAATCAAAGCACTGATTATTAATCAGTTAATTTTTAGAACATTCCTATAATTACACACACACATTGCTAATGCCTTAGATTAGAAGTACGTCTTTGCACAAAACGGCATGGGAAAGTGCAATAAATGGTTTTACTTCGTAATATTTCAACTTTCTTTTATTATAAATTGGTACAAACAGGCGTTTTAATGCGCAAGTTTGTTTGTTGTTACTGAAAAAAAGACTACCTTTGCAGCCAATTCAATGCAACAAGACAAAAGAACGGTTTTCACCAAAGAAACAATAAAAGGTAAAAAGCTAATGAAACACAAGCTAAGAAGTGCCGTGTGTACAGAAGGACGGCGCATGGCAGGCTCGCGCGCATTGTGGGTAGCCACAGGTATGAAGCGCGAACAGTTCGGAAAACCAATAATCGCGATAGTAAATTCGTTTACCCAGTTTGTGCCAGGCCACACACACTTGCACGAAATAGGGCAAATAGTGAAACAAGAGATAGAGGCGATGGGCTGCTATGCGGCCGAGTTCAACACCATAGCCATTGACGATGGAATAGCTATGGGGCATGATGGCATGTTGTACTCGCTGCCAAGCCGTGACATTATAGCCGATTCGGTGGAGTACATGGTTAATGCCCACAAGGCCGACGCCATGATTTGCATATCCAACTGTGACAAGGTGACCCCGGGAATGCTTATGGCAGCAATGCGTCTCAACATTCCTGCAGTGTTCTGTTCGGGTGGACCTATGGAGGCAGGCCGCTGGCATGGTGAGAATGCCGACCTTATAACCGCCATGGTGAAGGGCGCCGACCCGTCGGTGAGCGACAGCGATATGGCCGAGATTGAGGGTTGTGCCTGTCCAGGGTGTGGAAGTTGTTCAGGCATGTTCACTGCTAATTCCATGAACTCCTTGACTGAAGCCATCGGACTGTCATTGCCGGGCAACGGAACTGTGCTTGCCACACATAAAAATCGCATTCAACTCTTCAAAGATGCCGCTCGCCAGATAGTGAAGAATGCCTTAGCCTATTATGAAGACGGCGACGAGAGCGTGTTGCCGCGCTCTATAGCCACACGTAAGGCTTTCCTCAATGCGATGGCTCTTGACATGGCCATGGGTGGAAGCACCAATACCGTACTACACTTGTTGGCTGTGGCACAAGAGGCGGGAGCCGACTTCAAGATGGCAGACATCGACAAACTTAGTCGCAAGGTTCCATGCTTGTGCAAGCTTGCACCTAATACACAGAAATATAGTGTTCAGGAATGTAACCGTGCAGGAGGCATACTTGGCATATTGAATGAGTTGAGCAAAGGCGGTCTCGTGGATGGGTCGGCCATCAGGGTAGACGGCAAGACTCTAAAGGAACAAATGGAAGCCTACGACATCACTGGCTGTAGTATTAATCCTGAGGCCAATCGCATTTACCAAAGCGCACCGGGCGGAAAGTTCTCTACCGTCATGGGAAGCCAAGATGCCGAATGGGGTACACTCGACACTGACCGTGCTAACGGATGTATCAGGTCGTTGGAGCATGCCTACACTAAGGACGGTGGTCTAGCCGTGTTGTTTGGCAACATTGCTCAAGACGGTTGCGTGGTTAAGACTGCCGGCGTTGACGAGAGCATTTGGCGTTTTGCCGGCCCTGCCAAGGTGTTTGACTCACAGGAAGACGCTTGCGAGGGCATACTTGGCGGACAGGTGAAGAGCGGAGACTGTGTGGTGATAACCCATGAAGGACCTAAAGGTGGCCCAGGCATGCAGGAAATGCTTTATCCCACATCCTACATCAAGAGCATGCACTTGGGCAAGGAGTGTGCTTTGATTACAGATGGACGCTTCTCTGGAGGCACGAGCGGCCTTAGTATCGGCCACATCTCGCCAGAGGCTGCAGCCGGAGGAAACATTGGCAAGATAAAGGATGGTGACATTATTGAGATAGACATTCCCAATCGTTCCATCAATGTCAGATTGTCCGACGAGGAACTGGCCGCTAGAGAGCAACAGCCGTTGCGGCGCACACGCACTGTGTCGAAGGCACTAAGAGCCTATGCCCAAAGCGTAAGCTCTGCTGACAAGGGTGGTGTAAGAGTAATAGAATAAAAACAAGAACACTAAACGAAAAAACGGTGAACGAGACCATTACTGGTGCCGAAGCACTTATGAGGGCATTGAAGGACGAAGGTGTTAAGACCATTTTCGGCTATCCTGGAGGAACCATCATGCCCGTATTCGATGCGCTTTACACTTATACAAGAGGCGAGAACAAGGCGTTCGACCACATACTGGTACGCCACGAACAAGCCGCAACCCATGCTGCAGAAGGCTTTGCGCGTGTGAGCGGTGAAGTTGGCGTTTGCATTGTCACAAGTGGTCCTGGGGCGACAAACACCATAACAGGCGTGGCCGATGCCATGATGGACTCCACCCCTATAGTGGTCATCGCAGGGCAAGTGGGTGTCGGAGCACTTGGCACTGACGCTTTTCAGGAAGTCGATCTTGTGGGTGTGGCACAGCCTATATCCAAATGGAGTTATCAAATACGCCGTCCTGAAGATGTGGCATGGGCTGTAAGCCGGGCTTTCTACATCGCTCGTTCCGGTCGCCCAGGCCCTGTAGTGCTTGACTTTCCCAAGAATGCACAGGTGGGCACTGCAGAGTGGAAACCACAAAACGTGAATTTCGTGCGTAGCTATGTGCCGTATCCCAAACCCGACGCAACGGCTTTAAGCAATGCTGCCGCTCTGATAAATGTCGCAAAGAAGCCTTTGGCGCTTGTAGGACACGGCGTGGAGTTGGGCAACGCACAAGCGGAGTTGATAGATTTTCTTGAGAAAGGCGACATACCAGCCGCACGAACCATGATGGGACTGTCGGCATTGCCAACAAATCATCCGCTCAACATTGGTATGCTAGGCATGCATGGCAACTATGCTCCCAATGTGAAGGAGCAGGAATGCGATGTGCTCATAGCCATAGGTATGCGGTTTAGCGACCGTGTGACCGGACTGCCATCGACTTATGCTAAACAGGCAAAGGTAATTCATCTTGACATAGATCGTTCGGAGATAGACAAGTGCATTAAGACAGACGTGGCTGTCATCGGCGACTGCAAGGAGACACTGCCGGCTTTGACCAAACTGATGGACAAAGGCAACCACAGAGAGTGGCGCGACAGCTTTATTCCTTTGGACCGCTTAGAGAACGAAAAAGTTGTTATGCCGGCGCTGCATCCCTATGAGGGGCCTTTGCTTATGGGTGAAGTGGTTAACGCAGTGGCCGAGGCCACAAAGGGCGATGCTGTGTTGGTGACCGATGTGGGACAGAACCAAATGTTCTCATGCCGCTATTTCAAGTACAACAAAAAACGGTCTATCGTGACCAGCGGTGGACTTGGTACAATGGGATTTGGCATTCCTGCCGCCATAGGTGCAACGTTTGGCGCTCCTGACCGCACGGTGTGCATGTTCAGTGGCGATGGCGGATTTCAAATGAGCATACAAGAATTGGGTACCATCATGGAGCAGCAAGCACCTGTTAAGATGATACTGATGAACAATAACTATTTAGGCAATGTTAGGCAATGGCAAGACATGTTCTTCGACCATCGCCGCTCATTCACCAAGATGACAAATCCAAGATATGACATCATTGCCAAGGCTTATGGCATACCATATGGCGTGGTGATCAATCGCGAGGATTTGGCCGATGCAGTCAACAAGATGCTTTCAACGGATGGTCCTTACCTTTTGGAGTGTGCCATCAAGGAAGACGACAATGTTTTGCCAATGACACCGCCGGGTAAGAGTGTGGATGAGATGTTGCTTAAAATAAACTAAACGATATTCACATTATAATAATGGAAGAGAAGACCTTATACAC
>CAVHDN010000243.1:0-3934 GCA_963634315.1 Flexilinea sp.
CACGGTCACAGCTCCTGCAGTGTCGGCCAAGAATTCAAGCTCGTCGAGATATTCTTTCGTTTTGGCTTCGTCTTGGTCTCTTGTCACCAGTCCCACAAGCACAGCTGTCTCTGTCTTGGCTTCGGTGATGATAGCGTCGTTCATTATGTAGTCTATATATATAATAATGTTATGTTGGCCGCAAAATTAGCAATAAGCGGCGATATATGCAAGACGAGTGTGGCTTTTGCACTCGTTTTCGGCGGACATGGAGCCTATTACGGATTTTTATTTGTAAGTTTGCACAAGATAAAGAACGAGTTGAAACTAAAACAAAGAAACAACAATGACAAGCGATCCTAAAGACTGTCTCTATTGCCAGAACAATGAGACATTGAAAGACCTCATGATTGAAGTGGCGAAGCTGAGTGTTTCGCGGGTGTTCATATTCAAGGAGCAGACCTACCATGGCCGGTGCCTCGTGGCCTACAACGGACATGTTGACGACCTCAACGTGCTGTCCGACGATGAGCGCAATGCCTTTATGGCCGACGTGGCAAAGGTGACGAGGGCCATGCAGAAGGTGTTCAATCCGGCCAAGATAAACTATGGTGCCTATGCTGACACTCTTCAGCACCTTCACTTCCATCTTGTGCCTAAGTATGTGGGCGGCCCCGATTTCGGAGGTGTGTTCCGCATGAACCCTAAGGAGGTGTATCTCTCCGACGAGGAGTATGCGTCCATGGCGGAGGCTCTGCGCAAGGAACTTTAGTTGACTCGCCCGAGCTCTCAGAGTAAATAGGCCCAAGTCCCAAAGACTTGGGCCTAATTACTACACTGCGCAGAAACAATCGGTAGTAGGAGCGCTTCTCCGAAGTGCGGCAGTAGGAGCGTTTGCGACAAACGCGACCCGAAAGTCTGTAAAGGCTGACGAGAACTGGGCTTGCATAGTAGGTCGCTGTGTACTCGCTGCGACAGCCTCATCAGAGGCTAACCCACTGCCGATGTTCTTCACTGCTATTTTAGAACCCACTTGTATTGTCCGGAGTGTTCGAAAACCCCGATTTTTGCCCCAAAACTGCGGTTTCTTGCGGAGGAAACCGATGGTTTCTGCTCGTTTTCAATTTGGAAACCGATGGTTTCTGCGGCGGAAACCAGTGGTTTCTGCGGCGGAAACCAGTGGTTTCTACGGCGGAAACCGATGGGTTCTTTTTGGGAAATCCCGGAAACAGCCGATAAATGTTGAGATTAAATGCTTTCAAATGACACACAATTGTTGCTTCAAGGCTTCTCAAAGTGCTGATAGTCCTTGAGTGACCGCCAGCCGCCGCCCCACCTGAAGCCATGCTTCATGAACAGCGTATGGCACAAGTCACCACGCACAATCTTATAGTCAAAAGTCTTTGAGCGGTTTACGTAAGGCTTGCCACTCTTAGGGTTGACCACTACACGGCCGTCAGCCTTCCTTTTCACATACGGATTATACAACGGATTGATGTCAACAGCCTTGCCAAGACCATGCTTAGACGGTTTGCTTGAACCGCCAATGCGTCTGAAATTGAAGCAAGACGTATTGTTGGCCGCCATCGAAGCCTCATCGTCAGCGTTGTAGTTGTCTATGAGCACCATACGCTCTATAGGGTACCGAGCCTCATACAGTCGTTTGAAGATGTCCAAGAGGTCAGCGCTTATGTCCTTGTGGCAAACCATCTCGCCCAGCTGTATGCGTCCGTCCTTGGTGCGGTGGAGAACCTTTAGGTAGCGCAGGTCAGCGCGGGGAGTAGTGCATCCGCTTTTGAACGACCGTCCCTCCATACGCTTGAATGTGCGTTCGTCAATCTTTTCCGCGACAAAACACTTTTCCAGGCCGAAGCGTTCAACGCTCCTTGCGCTCACTTGACGACCAGCCTCCCAGCGTTGCAGCACAGCCAACTCCACCTTTGTTTCATCGTCAACAACGTTCGTCGCCGCTTTTTCGGCCATTGCCCCGCCCTCACCAAACGACGTGAGACAAAAGGCAAGAGCCAAGAACAGGCTCGCCATGAAGTTCAATCTATAGTGTGTCAGCATTGCCATGCATCTTTGTTTTGTTCGTTTCTTCTTTTTTGCAAAGGTAGCAAGAAAGGGAGCTTCGCCCATTCATATTCTTTAAGTTTTTTAAGAAATGCTTGTCTGTTCCGATAAGTTATGCTAATTTTGCAGCTCTTTTCAAGGTTTTACACTAATTGTTTTAAAGGATATATTTGGGATAAACGAGTATGAAAGCGTTCACATTGAAGCCAAAACTTGTTGGCACACTCAAGAATTACAATCGCAAAACATTCATGGCCGACCTCATGTCCGGCATCATCGTGGGCATTGTGGCCCTGCCCTTGGCCATTGCCTTCGGTATAGCCTCCGGCGTGACACCTGAGAAGGGCATCATAACCGCAATCGTGGCCGGCGTGATAGTGTCGGTGTTTGGCGGCAGCAAGGTGCAGATAGGAGGTCCCACGGGTGCTTTCATAGTCATTGTCTATGGCATCATACAGCAATACGGCATAGAAGGACTGGCCATAGCCACATTCATGGCCGGCATATTCCTATTGCTGTTCGGCTTCCTGCACCTCGGCACCATTATAAAGTACATCCCCTATCCCATTGTGGTTGGCTTCACGAGCGGCATTGCCGTAACCATCTTCACCACACAGATAAAGGACTTGTTCGGTCTTGACCTGCAGAGCGTGCCCTCCGACTTCATCGAGAAGTGGGGCGTGTATCTAACCAACATGGACAAACTCGACCTGTGGAGCACTGCCGTGGGCGTGGTGAGTGTGGCGGTGATAGCCATAACACCACGGTTCAGCAAGAAGATTCCCGGTTCACTCGTGGCCATCGTGCTGATGACCATAGCCGTGCTACTGCTCAAGAACTACGCCGGAGTGGTTTCGGTTGAGACCATTGGCGACCGCTTCTCCATAAACGGCACGCTGCCCGAGGCAAGCATGCCGCAGATGACATGGGATACGGTGAAGAGCCTTGTGTCGCCAGCACTGACCATAGCCGTGCTTGGTGCCATTGAATCGCTGCTGTCGGCCACGGTGGCCGACGGTGTTATAGGCGACCACCACGACTCCAACACCGAGCTTATGGCGCAGGGACTTGCCAACATAGCATCGCCTCTGTTTGGCGGCATACCTGCCACAGGAGCAATAGCCCGCACCATGACCAACATAAACAATGGCGGCAAGACACCCATTGCGGGCATAGTTCACGCAGGAGTGCTGTTGCTCATCTTCCTGTTTCTCATGCCGTTGGCGCAATACATCCCCATGGCTTGCTTGGCAGGAGTGCTTGTGGTCGTGTCCTACGGCATGTGCGGTTGGCGCTCTTTCTTGGCATTGATGCGCAACCCGAAGAGCGACGTGACCGTGTTGCTCATAACGTTTTTCCTCACCATAATATTCGACCTCACGGTGGCCATCGAGGTGGGACTCATCATAGCCTGTCTGTTGTTTATGAGACGCATGGCAGAGACCACCGACGTGAAGATCATCTCCGACGAGATAGACCTCAACGAGGAGGTGGAGACGCAGTCGGGCAACCTCGAGCACCTCGCCATACCGCAGGGTGTGGAGGTCTATGAGATAAACGGTCCCTACTTCTTTGGTGCGGGAAACCGCTTTGAGGAGATTATGGCGACCTTTGGCGACCGTCCGAAGGTGAGGGTAATACGCATGAGAAAGGTGCCTTTTGTTGATTCAACGGGCATACACAACCTCACCAACCTCTGCGAGATGAGCAAGAAAGAGGGCATCAAGGTGGTGCTTTCGGGCGTGCAGCCCAACGTTCAGGCCACACTTGTGAAGGCTGGGTTCAACAACATCGTGGGCACCGACAACATCTGCAGCCACATAAGCATTGCCTTGGAGAGGGCCAAGGAACTGGTGGAAAAAGACGCGGTGCAGGCTTAGGC
>CAVHDN010000244.1:0-3899 GCA_963634315.1 Flexilinea sp.
CTATGCACGGTACCAAAGCACCGCTACAGCGGTACCATTTTACCGATATTATCACCTAAGGTAATATTTTTGTATATTTGCGCCATCAACAGCATGATATATATAAGGTTTGACTGCATATCGTTCTCCATTCCAGTTCGGTACACTGGCTACCGACGACAATTTCATCGACCGCACGGAAGATCGCGCGATGCTCAAACAACTGCTTTCGTCCCACATCAATGTGATGTTGGTTTCTCCACGGCGGTGGGGCAAGTCGTCTCTCGTGAAGAAAGCCATGACCGAACTTGCAGAAGAGGACAAAACGATACGGATTTGCTACATTACGTCTTTGTCGACCCCATCTACCGTCTGTGGTTCAAGGAAGTTTATTGCTGAAACTTATCAGATACATAAGATAGAAGAACGTGGAACCAACTTTTCGCCCGTCCCACGCATCTAACTTCATTTTCAAATCTCTTCTAAAATCTGTTTGTAGCGCTCGGCATCTTCTGTCGAGAAGCAACAGAAGAGCACGTCGCCGCTGTATTTCCCCTCAAGAAGATAGTTTCTGACGACATCTACAGCTATTCTTGCAGCACGTTCTTTCGGGAATCGGTAAACGCCGGTGCTTATGCAGGGGAAGGCGATGCTTGAGATGTCGTTGTCCGTGGCCAAGTCGAGCGCTGTGCGGTAGCAGGAAGCCAGCAGACCGTCTTCATTGCCTTTGCCTCCATGCCATACGGGACCTACCGTGTGTATTATCTTTTTGCTCGGCAGATTGTAGGCTTTGGTCATTTTGCTTTGCCCCGTCTCGCAGCCGTTCAGGGTCTTGCACTCCTCAAGAAGTTCAGGACCTGCAGCCCTATGTATGGCTCCATCCACACCACCGCCGCCAAGCAGACTCGTGTTGGCCGCGTTTACTATTGCATCCACTCGCAGCCGGGTAATGTCGCCGACCACCACCTTTATCGCATTTTCCAATTGTGTCATATACATGTGTTCTTGCCATTCATAATCATGGTTATCGCAGCAGATGTCGTAATATTCTTCAAACGATACATCATACTTGAGTCGGCCATAGGAAAAGTTGAACATGGCTGACTCTCTGTCGGGTTCCAGACCCTCCGGTTTCATAGACTTGTCCAGTCCTATGGGCTGATGCATGGCCTCTGTCCACTCGTCGTCAAGGGAGTGGCCGTGAACAGGGTCGGACATCTTGTCTCTAAAGTCAAAACGCGCGAAATCCGTCATAGTATTTCCCCTTATCCTGCTGACTTCGTCCAGTCCCTCGAGGTCGTATCCATGCTTTTTGGCAAGGACATAAGCCCCGTGTGGTATCTTCACAAGAAGTATCTGTGTCTTTCCGGCATATCTGAAGACATCAAGCACCACGAAGTAGGAATTGGGATGAATGATGTTTTCCTTGAACGGGAATGGATTGGGCAGTTGCTTGTTGTATTGCACGTTCAGGAAACTCTCGATGGAGAAAAGCCTTGTCGCCGCAATCATGAAGCGCACTTTGTGCACAGGACAGCGCAACTTGCTTGTCGCCTCCATGAACTCACCGGCACGCAGCACTTGGCCTTTCTTGTAGCACTCGTCAATGTCAAACTCCGCGTCGGTGTCCCTATAGAACACATGCTGTGGATCGTAGTACCCCGCACAGACGTATTTTCGTAACGCCCTTGTGAATTTCTCCTTATCGAACAACGACAGATGCTTTTCCAAAACAAGCTCGGGCACATAGGTCTTTAGAAAGACTTCTTCTGGAATGTCGTTGCCTATTTCCTTTTTGGGAATATGCCCAAGTCCAGCCCAAGTCATTAACACCCTGCTTTTGTCGTATATCTTGCGACTGCCATCTGGAAACAGCAGATAGCATGCTTTTTTATCTTCCGCATACCAACAGTCTTTCTCTTGGTAGTCATTCCAATGTATGTCCGTATATTCCATCTGGAACAGCCAACTGCCGTCACTGCGAAGAATGCCATAGCGATAAAGAGGCTGCCCACAATTGGGTATTATAATCTCCTTACCATTCTCATCGAGTTCTTTCTTTTGGCAGATACTAATGCCATCTTCAAAATGCAGCGGACAGTCGAACCAATCCTCAACAACGGGTTTGCCGTCATAGAATGCTGCCCCATAACATCGATTTGTACCTTCTATCTTCCAGGTGCAGTAGAGTCCTTTGCGAAGCACCGGGTCCATTCCTTGATAGGAAATGTCATTGACACGGTTCATCTCCTTGTCAACAAACACCCATGGCCCTTCCCATGTTTGTGCAGGAGCCACGCCATCATGGAACACTCTTACCTCACGGAATGGTTTCTTCTTGCCTTCGCTTGTCTGATTGTCGAAAGGTTTGAAGTGTCCGTCATCGAGCAGCCATCCCTTCACACCATCCTCGTCAATGGCAAAGTAGCCATTGTTTTTGTGAGCGTAAATCTGGGTGAAGGTGAATTTTGTCACAGCATTGCCCTTCACATCAACAAGCCCCCAACCGTCTCCTTTCCTTGCTCGGGCCCTCCCACTCCAGAACACTCCGAGATGGGTCAATCCTTTTGACAGGGGGATAGCCCTTTTGCCTTTGATGGAGATGGTGCTGTACACTTCGCCTTTCAGCAGACGTATGTAGCCGTCGTCGTCATAGTCGAGTATCTTGTCATACTCGCACGGTACGACTTTTTGGCCTTTGGCATCCTCCAGACCATAGAGCCCGTTTTCTGTGACAATAACAAATCCCGACTTGTTCATAACCCCACCTATTCTTTCGCTTCGTCGCTGCACAGATACCACTCCACTGTAACGTTGTCGGAGACCGCCAAGTCGTCGGGCGTGATGTCGAGCGATGAGGGCTGGCAACACATTGCCTCTTCAGCACAATGAAGGTTGCGAGCCTGCGAGTAGATGTGCAGCTCCTGAACAGAGTAGTCTATGTGGCTCACCGCACCGAGCTTGCATCCGCTCGCCTTCGCCATGATGGTGGCCTTCTCCTTGGCGTCCTTCACCGCACGTTCCAGCATCTTCAGCTGTATGGGGCGCGGGTCTTTCACTGTATAGCCGATGCTTATCTCCGCCTGTTTCAGTTGACGTCCGATAAGGCGCACCAGACTGTTGAGCAGCACGTTGTCCATGCCCAAGTCAATCTTGACGTGATGTTCGAGCTCAAAGCCGAGGAAGATTTCCCCCACATAGTGGTTGTTGCGGTCATACTCATTCTTCGTCTTCTTGTTGATGTCGAGACTCTTTGTTTTAGGCAAGGTGACGTCAAGCTTCAGCTCCTCCATCATCTTCCTCAATTTGTCCGTGTCGCTCTTGGCTTGCACGTATGCCTGCTCGTAAGAGTCGTGAAGGCTCACCAACGACAGTTCAACGCGTGTCACATCGGGCACCACATGCAAGGCGCCGCTTCCTGTCACTCTAATCATGTTTTCTTCCATAGTCGTACTTTTTAGGTGTTATTGTGTTATTGTCTTATGGCGTGTTCTATAAATTCCACGCCGGTTTTAATCTTTGTTTGTTGAGTCCTGCTCTTTGTGCCTTTTGTTTATATTCGGCATCTTTCTCTTGCTTGTTCATTGTCGTCCGAGTTAGAATTTTATCTCTACCGGCTTATCCGGTCAGCCTCCGTTATTGGTCTTATCACCTTACACGGTACACCGCCAGCGACAACACCTGTAGGGATTTTCTTCGCGACAACCGCCCCTGCAGCGATAACTGAGCCGTCACCGATGGTCACGCCTCCGATAACAGTGACGCTTGCTCCCAATCATACGTTGTTGCCAATGTGTATAGGCTTACTCTGCGTGAGCGGTTCCGCTTGCCGCTGCTCCGAGTTGATAGGATGCCCAGCCCGGCACACGCCAACACACACTTCGGACCTATAAACACATCCTCACCTATATATATTGGCG
>CAVHDN010000245.1:0-3872 GCA_963634315.1 Flexilinea sp.
TTGGAAGTGTTAAAAAGAAAAAGCCCCTGATAATCAGGAGCTTTCATTATAGTTGATTGTAGTTGCTAACGGTTGTTTAGAGCCGATTATTTGCCGATGCAGAAATGTTTAAATATATTTTCGATAACTTCCTGTGTCGTTATTTCGCCACCTGTTATTTCCGACAAATGTAAGAGGCAATCACGCAAATCCAAAGAGATGAGATCGGACGGAAGACCTGACGAAAGACCATCGCAAACACGTTTTATGGCGGACAAAGCGGTGGAAAGAGCCTCATAGTGACGTATGTTGCTCACCACAACGCTGGATGTTAATCCTTGCAGTTGAACACCTTGTAAGAGTGTTTTGCGCAATTCGTCAAAGCCCTTACCAGTCTTCGATGAGACCATGACGAACGGAATACCATTTAAGTCAAGCACACCATCAGTGGATACTGTGTGTGTGTTATTACCAGAAGAGTCTGACAGAACTTCTTTTATACGGAACATGGCAGAGGAGGCTATGTCCATTTTATTGAAGACTATTACGACTTTCTTGTCTACACATTGCTCCGACACCATATCTATCTGCTTCTGGCACTGCAACAAAGGCAAAGTTGCATCAATCACATAAAGCACTATTTCCGCCTTTTGCATTTCCTTATAAGAGCGCTCTATGCCTAATTTCTCTATTTTGTCGATTGTCTTGCGCAGTCCTGCTGTGTCAACGAAACGAAAAACAAGTCCTTCGATGGTAGTGGTGTCCTCAATAACATCTCGCGTAGTGCCGTGAATGTCGCTGACTATAGCCCGTTCCTCGCCCACAAGCTGGTTTAGAAGTGACGACTTGCCTGCGTTTGTTGCCCCTATTATGGCAACTGGCACACCTTCCTTTATGGCATGTCCTGTGCTGAAAGAACCGACCAATTGACTTATAGTTTTGGCAGTCTGTTGCGCAAGTTTACAAAGGTCGGCACGATTGGCAAACTCCAGTTCCTCATGGTCTGAGAAGTCGAGTTCTAGTTCAAGAAGCGAAGTGAGGCGAAGAAGCTTTTCGCGCAGGAGTGCAAGTTCCTGAGAAATTCCTCCGCGCATCTGCTTCATGGCAATATTATGCTGCGCTGCAGTGGAAGAAGCTATAAGGTCAGCCACAGCCTCCGCTTGACTTAGGTCCATCTTTCCATTCAGAAAAGCCCTCTGCGTGTATTCGCCTGGACCGGCAGACCTACATCCGTTGGCGATGAGCAGCTGCATGACCTTCTGCAGTATGAAGGAAGAACCATGGCACGATATTTCGACAGAGTTCTCACCAGTATAAGAATGTGGAGCGCGAAAAACACTCACAAGCACCTCATCGACAACATCATCATTATCTTTAATATGTCCGAAAGCTATGGTGTAGGCCTTTCTTTGAGCGAGCGGTGCTGCATTATGCCCTAAAGGGGAAAAAATGCGGTCGGTTATGTCGAAGGCCTCTGGGCCTGACACGCGAACAAGCCCAATGGCTCCGCCTTGTGCGGTAGCTATTGCACATATTGTGTCACGATTGTCCATGCTCAAATTCTGTCTAATACAAGTTGTATAAGGTCGTCTATATGGCTTTTGTATCCAGTGTCGGCCTTTTGCCCCACCCTATTTGCAATCACCATACACACCGTCACTGCCTTATGCCCCATCAGCCGGGCTAGTCCGGCCAAGGCCGAACTCTCCATCTCGTAGTTAGTTATGCGACGGCCATCGTAGTTGAAACTCTCTATCTTCTCATTTTGGAGCGGGTCAGTTAGCGGTACACGCAACTGCCGTCCTTGTGGGCCAAAGAAGCCTCCACACGCCACGGTGATGCCACGCACCATGTCGTTTTGTGCAATACGCTCCACAAGATTCTTGTCAGCGTCTATGGCGTAGGGATATGGAGCACACATGTTTCCCGTCCAGCCAAGATGGTTGACAAGAGCACGCTCAAGTGCGAGGTCGCACACTGCGTTACGCCCAGCATAGAAGTTGAGCAGTCCGTCAAAGCCTATTGATGTTTCCGAGCAGATGAATGTGCCTTCAGGCGTGTAAGGCTGAAGGCCTCCGCAAGTGCCTATGCGCACAAGTTCCAATTGGCGCAGGACAGGCTTCTCCATCCGAGTATTGAAGTCTATGTTGGCCAGTGCATCCACTTCGTTCATCACTATGTCTATATTGTCGCAGCCTATGCCTGTAGAAATTACCGTAAGGCGCTTGCCTTCATACTTGCCTGCAACCGAATGAAACTCGCGGCTTTCCACCTCACACTCTGTGCTTTCGAAGTGTGAGGCAACCAAGTTCACACGACCCGGATCGCCCACAAGTATTATTTTATCAGCCAATTGTTCTGGCTTCAGGTGCAGATGGAAAACACTTCCATCTTGGTTTATTATAAGCTCTGACTCTGCAAAATATTTCTTCATGACTATATATCTTTAAATGGATTTTGAACGAGTGAAGAAAGATACGACACACCCTATAGAGACAATGAGCTAAGGTGACATAGAAGGAAAGAAAGGAGCGTCACGTGCATGTAGTCCCTACTTGTTCTCTTTGTTTCTTATGTCCTTCTCCAACGAGTTTATATCGTTTCCAAGACTTTCGAGCTGTTGCTCGCTCTGTAATATTTCAGAAGTCAGAGCCTTGCGGTCAGCGGCGTTAGCTGTGGAGTAGAAATTGCGTGCGTTGGTGAGCGCATTGCTAAGGTTGGCATATTGCGCCTTCAGCGTTTGAAGTTTCTGCATCATGTTACGGCCTTCCTGTGTGCGGAAGTCAGAGAGCCTTGAATAGACGGTTTGGTCGTTTATCACGAACTCAAAGTCACCCTTGCTCGTCGACTCCTTTTGTGCTGAAACGACGGTTTTGAGTCGGGCCAATGCCTTTTGCCGCGCCTTGCCGTCGCCCCAGGAGTCGGCTATACGACCTATCTTGGCCCTGCTATCAAGTTGCTCCTGTGTAAGGTCGTCGTCAGCATAAGTTTGTCGTGTCTCGGCTGGCACAAACATGTAGATGCACACCTTGCCTTCGGTCTGGTTGCGATCGGAGGCAAACCATCCTATGCTATCTTGCTCGTCTATGATCATCATGTAGTCGTTGGCCTCTGAATTGAAAGGCATGCCCATGTTCTCGGGTTTGAGGAAAGATCTGCTTCCGGAATCGAAGCGTGTGACGAAGATGTCGTAACCACCCAAACTCTCCTTACCCTTTGCGGAGAAATAGAGCGTAAGCCCATCGTTGAGCACAAAGGGGTAGTTGAGCACGTTGAGATTCTCGTCGTCCAATCCTTTGAGGGCCATAGGCTTTGTCCATTCCTTTCCTAACTTGTCAACAGAGTAAAGCCTCATATTGCCCACGGAGTCTTCTTCGGAAAAGTAGCACTTGTCGCCGAGTTCGTTGACATAGGCGTAAGCGTTGGGCTGTTCATTCTCCTTAAAGAAGTCACTATAGGTCAATATTTTCCCCGACTCCGACGAGAGACGATAAGCGGCGAGAAAGTGTTGTTTATCAACTACTACGCTGTCGATGAACAATATCTTTTGCGTAGCAGCTACCATCTGCTTTCTCTTCATCTCCAGAGCGTTGTCCTTTTGCTCGATGGGAGATTTTTGCGCCTTGATTGTCTTCTTTGTTTTCTTTTGTGCCATAGCCGAAAGGGAGACTAACAAGAAGAGCAAGAGTGAGACTAATGTACGGTTCATGCGTAAAAAAAATGTTTTGGACGTGTTCTGAAAAGAGTCCACGATAGTTTTACTTTGCAGTCCTTTGCCCTTTTCTTTTGCGGGCGGTTTTTCAGACTTTGGTTTTAGCCACACAAAGGTAGCAAAAAGTTTTCTTCCTTATATATTAAAGGTAGAAAAAAGCAGAGAACGTCCCCTACTCCAC
>CAVHDN010000246.1:0-3847 GCA_963634315.1 Flexilinea sp.
GTGTAGCCCGCTACACTCCTTCAAATAGCAAGAGGAAGCCGCCCAGCTAAAAATCAAAATCCTACAAAGGTAATTTTTAGAACCCGCCTAAAGCAAAAAACGACAAACATGCCGTCACTTCGCGCCTTTGGCGTAATGCTTTATGACGCTGTAGGCCGTGTAGATGCCAAGTTCGCCCGCCTTGCTCAAATCGGCAGTGCCCTCCTTGACGTCGTTTGCCTGAATGCGCACAAGGCCACGGTTGTAGTAAGCCTCTGCAAGAGTGGCGTCTATTTTCAGGGCTGAAGTATAGTCGTCAATGGCATGGACATAGTCTTTGCGGACCGCATAGACATTGCCGCGATTGTAGTAGAGATAAGGATTTTGTGGGCTCAACTTTATGGCCTGACACAAGTCGGAGAGCACATTGGCCGTCTTCATGGCCACGTCAGTGCCAAGCGAGGCGTTGAATGCGTTCATCTTTGACTGGCAGACCGCCCTCTGCCAATAGGCCAAGGCTGAGGTGCTGTCGACAAGCAGACAAGCCGACAAGTCCTCACGGGCGCCTTCGAAGTTTTGGGTGACGGAGTTGGCCACAGCCCGTGCGAACAACAGACCGACCGTCTCTGCCTGTTGGCTGGGCTGTTCCATTGCCGCAGTAAGCGAGTCAATGAGATTGAAATAGCCTTTCGACTGCACCTCGCCGAGCGACGGCTGACCGCAGTTGACATAAAGATGGCGGCAAGCGTCGGGCCGCTGGTTGTAGGCTTCGGTGAGATGGTCGTAGGCCACGTAGCTCCTCATCTCGTTGGCATGCGGCTCATAGGACAGTTCGAACATGGGCAGAAGCGTCAAGTCGGCCTTGTGGTTTTGCACCTTTCCCCTGTACTCGCTCTCATACTGGCGCTCCGTTTCCTGTTCGTCGGCCACCACGAGCTGGTTGTATTTCGACAAGTCCAAGTCGCTTCTCTTGCGCATCTGGCGCCGGTTGAGCCTCGGCTGTCTGCCGTAGAGACTCTTGTAGAGCCGTGCCTTGAATATGCGGAACTCGTCGGCTTCGGCCTGTTTCACCATGCCAAGGCGGCGGTAGCAGGCTGCGCGATGTTGCAGTCCCACCCAGAAATTGGGGAATTGGGCAATCACTTTGGAGTAGTCGCGAACGGCCCCACGCAGGTCGCCCGTCTTGTCGAGCAGCAAGGCACGGTTGAAGAGAGCCATGAGGTTTTCGGGCTCAAGGCGGAGCACGAAGTCGAAGTCGGTTATTGCGCGGTTATCGTCGCCCACTTGTGCACGCAACAAGCCACGGTTGTAGTGTCCGAGAAAATTGTTCGGGTCGTGGTCAATGGCCATGTCGTAGTCGACCATTGCACCTCTGAGGTTGTTCTGGCTGACCCTTGCCATGGCCCTGTTTATGTAATAGCCAGCCTGTTTGGGCTGCAAGTGTATGGCCTTGTCGAGGTAGCCCTCAGCATCCTTCCACTTCTCGCGCGACAAGCTGATGACAGCCAATGCCGCCCACGCCTGTGTGGCGTAAGGGTCGAGCTCTGTGCTCTTGTGCAGTGCCACTTCAGCCTTTGCCGTGTCGGCCTGCTGCAAATAGACGTCAGCCCGCATGGTGTAGCAGAGAGCGTTGTCGCGCCAACGGGCGAGCATGGTGTCGATGTCGGCAAGGGCTTTGTCGTAGTCCTTCAGTTCAATGCGGCACAGCACGCGGTTGGTCCAGAAGATGCGGTTCTCGGGAGCATACTTCAAGGCCATGGTGTAGTCGGCTATGGCGTCGGCGTAGTCTTTGAGCCTGATGCGCGTCAAGCCGCGCAGGTCATAGACATCCACCACATAGGGATTGCGCTTCAACGCCTCGGAGCAGTCAGACTCCGCACCGGCGAAGTCGTCGAGATAGAATTTGGCCACGCCACGAAAGAACCACGGCTCATAGAGATATGGCTTGGCGTTTATGGCCTGGTTGAAATATTGAATCGCGAGAACATAGTCTTCGTAGTAGAGTGCACTGCGCCCGATGGTCAACAGTCGGCTGGTGTTGAACTGTGCACGTCCGGCAAGCGACATGGTTGCCACCAACGAAAAGACGACAATTCTCAGGAAGCTGGTCATAGCCTATCGTCTGACGGGCACCTTTGTCTTGTAGCCGCAGCGGAAACGTCCCTGCAGCAAGGCGCGCAACTTACCTTGTATCAACTGTTTGCGCAGTGGGGATATTCGGTCTATGAACATCTTCCCCTCAAGATGGTCAAATTCGTGCTGCATCACTCGGGCCAAATAGCCCTCCACCCATTCATCGTGCTCGACCATCTTCTCGTCGAGATACTGCACGTGTATGCGGGTGGGACGGTTCACGCTCTCGTGTATTCCGGGCAAGCTGAGGCAGCCTTCCTCCATGCCCTCGCTCTTTGTGTCGTCATAGTCTACGATGTGAGGGTTGATGTAAGCCTTACGGAAATCCTTGTATTCGGGAAGATCGTCGCTGAGCACGTCGAGGTCGATGACCACCACGCGGATGGCCTTGCCAATCTGCGGTGCGGCCAGTCCCACACCGTCCGACTCTGTCAGGGTCTCAAACATGTCACGTATGAGAACGTCCAAGTCGGGGAAGTCCACGGCAATGTCCTCTGCCACTTTTCTCAGCACAGGCTGGCCGTAAGTATAAATAGGTAAAATCATTGTTCTTCTGTATCGTTTTCTGAACACAACAGACGGGCGCGGCCCGCACACACGTCAATGCCTTGACGACATGTAGTCGCGCAAAATTATGGTGGCGCTTATCTCGTCAACAATGTCCTTGTTGCGCCGCGCCATCTTCTTCATGCCCCCGTCAAGCATGGCCTGGTGGGCAAGCACCGACGTGAAGCGCTCGTCGTAGAACACGATGGGCACGTCGGGCACAACCTTGCGCCAACGGGCCGCAAACTGCTTAACTCGGGCCATGTTCTCGCTCGGGGCGCCGTTGGGCTGTTTGGGCTCGCCCATCACTATGCGCTCCACATCCTCGCGGCCGATATAGTCGCGCAAGAACTGCTCAAGTTCCTGTGTGGCAACGGTGGCCAACCCTCCCGGCACTATCTGCAGAGGGTCGGTAACCGCCACGCCACAGCGTTTCTTTCCATAGTCTATGGCCAATATCCTCGCCACAATCTGTCGTAGGAAAAGTGGGTGTCTGCCTTTGTCCCCCGTTTTATTTGCCGTTGTAGAGCAGCCAAGCGTCGGGATAAGTGGCACGGAGTTCGTTGCGGCTGGCAGCAGCCTCTGACTTGCCGTCAAACGTGGTAGCCACCACGCGATACATGTTACGGCCTTCGTTCTTCACCACCTGCGCGTCGTAGCCCTTGTCCTTGAGGCGCTGTTGAAGCCCGTCAGCGTTGGCCTTAAGCGAGAAAGAGCCCACCACGACGCTGAAGTTCTTGAGCCCCGAACCGTCTATGAGCGACACTGCCTCCTGCCTAACCTGTACATTGTCGGCATTGTCCACCACCTGACCCTCGTTGGCGGGTTTCTCAACTACGGGTGTAACTACGTTGGCCTCTGCAGCCTCCTGAGGCGCAGTCTGCTGTGCCGTCTCCTGAGCCTTGGCTTTTTCGTAAGCCTTCTTGTAAGCACTCTCGCTTGATTTGCAGCCCGTCAAGGCCATGGCAACGCACAAGCCTGCACATACAACCGTGTATTTCTTCATATCTATACCTTAATTAATAATATGGATTATACGATTTAAAATATTTGATTGCGAAATTACTAAATATCGACCAAAAGTGCAGCCGAAGCCCACATAAAGTTTGTTAAATGACAGCATTGGCTACTCTTTCACAAAAAAATGACTCTGCAAATCATCTCTTTTACAAAACAAAGAGTACCTTTG
>CAVHDN010000247.1:0-1466 GCA_963634315.1 Flexilinea sp.
TTTATATTGTTGTGTCATCCACACATTCTTCCGCAAAAATACAAAGGGAGTCTGTTTATATTCTGTAGTTTTGTGGCACATAAGGAGTAAAACTGATTTTTAACAGTATTGTGATATGAATACTACAATATGCTTTTTATTGTTACGTTTGTATACAAATGATATAAGTGGAATGAAAGTACTCATAATAGAAGACGAGCGCAAGCTGTCGGACAGCATTGTTGACTATCTCAAAGGCGAGAAGTATCTGTGCGAACAGGCCTTCGACTTCAATGACGCCATGATGAAGGTGCGCGTCTATGACTACGACTGCGTGTTGCTCGACCTGATGTTGCCGGGTGGCAACGGTCTCGACATCCTGCGCGACATCAAGCGGCGCAACAATCCGGCCGGAGTAATCATTGTTTCGGCCAAAGACTCGCTCGACGACAAACTCAAGGGACTGCAAATAGGAGCCGACGACTATCTTGCCAAGCCTTTCCACCTTGCAGAACTGAGCATGCGCATCTATGCCGTCATACGACGCAAGGAGTTTGGAGCAAACAACAGGTTGGAATGTGGCGGCATCAGTATCGACTTGCTGGAAAAGAGCGTTACTGCAAGCGGCCATTCCATCACGTTGACAAAATCAGAATACGACCTGCTGCTGTTCTTCATCGGCAACAAGAACCGCGTATTGTCAAAGGGCGCGATAGCCGAACATCTGAGCGGAGACTTCGCCGACATGATGGACAACTTCGACTTCATCTACACGCACATCAAGAACTTGAAGGCAAAACTCACAGAGGCGGGCATAAAGAATTGCGTCAAGAACGTATATGGTATGGGATATAAATGGAATGTTGTATGACGAAAAGCAACGGGAACGTAAAGCATAAGAAGCCCAAAAGCCTTATGCGCAAATCTATGACACGTTTTGTCATGTGCATTGCCGCTTTGTTTGTGCTTGCAGCTCCTGCATTCTATTTTCTTACAAAGAATTATTATGCAGAGGACATGGCAGACTTGATAGAGGCTGTACAGGCAGGGAAGGACATCCCTATGATGGATTTGGAAGAAGACATCATGAAGGGCATCATGCTGCAATACCTGCTTATAACGACCTTGCTGTGCATCGGCATCATGCTGACCCTACGGCTGATGTCGAGAAAGTTGTGGCAACCGTTCGACAAGACACTCAGTCTTGTCGAGTCTTTCAAGCTTGAAAACAGGCAGATTCCCATACTGCCAAGAAGCGACGTGAAAGAGTTTGAGAGGCTCAGAAATGCCCTGGGCAAGTTGATGAAGAAAGACATAGACAGCTATGCCGCCCAAAAGGAATTCACTGAGAATGCCTCGCACGAGTTGCAGACACCTCTGGCCATTTTCCAAACCAGGCTTGAACTGCTGTTGCAACAACCTGGACTGACGGCAGGGCAAGCGAGCATCATACAAGACCTCTTTCAGATGACATCGCGCCTTTCGCA
>CAVHDN010000247.1:2200-3768 GCA_963634315.1 Flexilinea sp.
CACGGCTATACCGCATGACTTATCTGGGCGTTCCTTTGGTGACGGCAGGACTTATTGTGAAGAGCGAGGACGACCATTTTCGCAGCCTTCGCAACGACTACATGCCCAGGTTCCGCAACCACGCCGACGACTACATGCAGTTGGCGCCGGCCGCCGTCATGCTTGGCCTGAAGGCGGCAGGAGTGAAAGGGCGCAGCTCATGGGGAAGGATGCTTGTGTCCGACGCGTTTGCGGCGGCACTTATGGCCGGTGTGGTCAACACGCTGAAGACCACCACCCACGTCGTGCGCCCAGATGGTTCCAACAACCACTCATTCCCTTCCGGCCACACGGCAACAGCCTTCATGACAGCCACAATGCTTTCAAAGGAATACGGCCACAAAATCCCTTGGATAAGCATTGGTGCCTATACCACGGCCACTGCAACGGGACTTATGCGCATGGCCAACAACAAACATTGGCTGAGCGACGTGCTCACAGGCGCAGGCATAGGAATACTCTCCACGGAAGTGGGCTATTGGATTGGCGACTTGATATTCAAGAACAAAGGTATCAACCACTCGACGGCAACAGATTACCAGTTGGGCGGGATGAAAAAACCGTCGTTCGTAAGCCTATATGTTGGACTTAACGTGCCTCTCAGCAAATACGACATCGATGAAGCCAACACATTCCGCACCTCATCAGGCTCTTCCGCAGGATTGGAAGGTGCCTATTTCTTCAACCAACACATCGGCATTGGCGGACGGTTCACGGTTTCCAATACCGCATTGATTGTCAATGGTGACAAGGCGGAAGCAAATTCGTTTGACGCCGTTTCCGTATGCGGCGGCGGTTACTTCTCTTACCCTCTGTCAAGGCGGTGGGCGATTGGCAGCAAACTTCTGTGCGGCTTTGTGCATTACCCTCGTTTGCATCTTTCCGACGTTACCGTCGGCACAAGAAATGGCGTTTGCTTTGGCAGCGGACTGTCCTGCTCTTTTAAGGCCAACGACAATTACGGCATCCGCTTCTTCATCGACTACAATCTGCAGCCGTCACACAACAAGGCGAGCAAAGAATGGATGAACACATTGGCATGTGGGGCGTCTTTTGCTTTGCTTTTATAAATTTATTTAAGTTTCGGATTTACACTGCGTAAGCCGATGAAACAGTGGCCATCGTCAAGTTTAAGACAACCCATACAACTTTTACAACTTTTACAACGGTCATTGGACCGGCGGCCCACCAGAAAGTTGTTACTGTTGTCTCCCCGTTAGGGTGTGACTAAAGTTGTCAAAAGTTGTATGGGTTGTATGGGTTGTCTTAAACTTGATGATGGCCATTGGGCCGTTGCAGCTTAAGGTACGGGTGAAAGCCCGCGGCTCACGCGTTGTAAATCCGAAACTTGAGTTATATTATTGCTGTCCGGTAAAAACCTTGCAAATGGCAAGTCCCGTAGGAACCCATGTGTTTAAGTTCAAAACAAATCTGATTTTGAACACACTGCCGGGCTACGATGCCGACGGTCTTTGGCTGTCAAGAAAGCGGACAATCTATATGCTGAAAATTGGCTTGAAAGTCAGCAA
>CAVHDN010000248.1:0-3733 GCA_963634315.1 Flexilinea sp.
GCATCGTATATGCCCCGGTCACGTTCCGACACCAACTTCACCTCATGTCCGTCAGCAACATTCGTACGCTCCATGTAAGCCTTGGCCAACGCCAGCGTGCCGTCGGTCGAAGCCCCATCCACTATTATATGCTCCACATTAGCATAGTCCTGTGCCGCCACACTCTCAATGGTGCGACCCAGCACAGCACCTGCATTATAGGTAATGGTAATGACAGAAAACCTTATCATATCTTATAACGTCTGAAAGCCAAGGCTTGGTTGTACACCTCTATATATTTGAGCGCCACCCCATGCTGCGAATAACTCATCGCCACCTTGCGTTGAGCCGCGTCGGCCAGTGCTTTCCTGTCAGCCGCACACAGCACCCAGTGCATGCCGCGAGCCAAGTCGGCCGCATCGCCCAAAGCCGCCACATAACCGTTCTTCCCGTTGTCTATCATCTCCGGAATGCCTCCCACCCTGAAGCCCACGCACGGCACGCCGCACGCCATGGCCTCCATGATGGTGTTGGGCAAATTGTCCTCGACCGACGGAGTAACAAACAAGTCAGCAGCATTGTATGCACTCACTATCTTGTGCTCCTCGTTCACATATCCGAGCGGATATACAGGCAAAGCCAACTGCCCCGCAAGCTCCTCCGAGTGACCTCCGAGTATGGCGATGCCCGTGTCGTCCTTCATCTCCGGATGACTCTCCACAAGCATCCTCACCGCCTCCACCAGATAGTCCATACCCTTGCGTTTGTCAGTGACCTTTTGCGACACGAAGAGTATTATGCGCTTGTCGGCCGGCAGTCCCGATGCGAGTCGCGCCTCTGCCTTGTCCATCGCGCAAAACACCCGAGTGTCTATCGGGTTCGGTATTGCCGTGATGCTCTGTCCCGTGAGCAATGCACTCTTCTTCGCCTCGCCCGCAAGCCAGTTGCTGCACGCCACAAAGTGAATGAGCCTCCCCGCGAGCACACGTTGCTTTCTGCTCCACACACGGCTTGCCAAGTCATGCTTTGAACCGCCGCCCGGCAGCAACGGACAGTTGCAGCACCGCGTCTTAAACCGCTCGCAGCCCCGCGTATAGTGACAGATGGCAGTAGCCGGCCATGCATCGTGCATGGTCCACACCACAGGTTTGCCGCTGTCGAGTATCTTCCTCACGTTTGCCGTTGACAACATACCCTGGTTCACCCAATGCAGATGTATGATGTCGGCCTCCTTAAACTCGCGCAGTGACGTTATGTCCTTGCCGCAACGAGCTATGTCTATCTCGAAGAGATGCTCCCTTGAGAAGTGCAAGTGAGCGAAGATGAGCAGCCGCTCCCACAGACTGTAACGCTTAAGACCCACAACAGTGATGCTTTCCGTCTCCTTGCGCTGCACAAGCATCTTAGCCTTCACGCCATTGTTTATCAGCGCCGCCATAAGTCGGCCTGCGGCCACGGCGGCTCCGCCAGTCTTCTCGTTGGTGTTAACTATCAGTACTCTCATGGTGTTGCTCTTTGTGTGATTGTAGGTAGATATAAAAGGCACTTTGCCTTGCAAAGGTAATGCAAACGAGGGAAAGGGCAAAGCGAGAGGGTCTTTTTTACTGTTGTGGAAAGGGCCTGAAGTTGGAAAAGACATCATTTGTTTTGGCATTATGGCTATTTGGCTTACCTTTGCACAACTAAACCTTACCCGGCAAAGAATCCAAAGACCTTTTGCCTGCACATACAAAACGACGAGACAACAACAGTGAAACCAACAACCAACGATTTTGAGATAATGGCTCCCGTAGGGTCGCGCGACAGTTTGGCCGCCGCCATACAAGCCGGTGCCGACTCCGTTTATTTCGGCATAGAAAAGCTCAACATGCGCGCCCACTCCGCCAGCACCTTCACCATGGACGACCTGCGCGAGATAGCCCGGGAGTGCGAGGCGCACGGCTTAAAGACCTACCTCACGGTGAACACCATCATCTATGGTGAAGACATCCCACTCATGCACGACATCGTGGATGCCGCCAAGCAGGCAGGCATAACCGCGGTGATAGCCAGCGACGTGGCCGTAATGACCTATTGCAACAGCATAGGGCAGGAAGTGCACCTGTCCACCCAGCTCAACATATCCAACATCGAAGCCCTGCGCTTCTACGCACAGTTTGCCGACGTGGTGGTGCTCGCCCGCGAACTCAACATGGACCAAGTGGCGGAGATATACAAGCACATTGTGGAAGAGAACATCTGCGGACCCTCGGGCCAGCAAGTGCGCATAGAGATGTTCTGCCACGGAGCATTGTGCATGGCCATCAGCGGCAAATGCTACCTCAGTCTGGCCAATGCCGGCCGCTCGGCCAACCGTGGCGAGTGTGTGCAGATATGCCGGCGGTCATACACCGTGACCGACAACGAGACCGGCAACCAGTTGGAGATAGACAACAAGTATGTCATGAGTCCCAAAGACCTCAAGACGGTGCGCTTCATCGACCGCCTGATGCATAGTGGAGTGAGGGTGTTCAAGATAGAGGGCCGCGCCCGAGGACCGGAGTATGTCTATACTGTGGTGAAGTGCTACAAGGAAGCTATAGCGAGTGTGCTCGACGGCACCTTTACCGAGGAGAAGAAAGACCAGTGGGATGAACGTTTGGCCACCGTGTTCAATCGTGGCTTTTGGGACGGCTACTACCAAGGACAGACGCTTGGCGAGTGGAACAGTCACTACGGCTCGTGCGCCACGGAGCGCAAGGTTTATATAGGCAAGGGCGTGAAATACTTCTCAAAACTCGGTGTGGCGGAGTTCACTGTCGATGCCTCTGAGTTCAGTGTGGGCGACAAACTGCTCATCACCGGACCTACTACAGGTGCTATGTACCTCGACGCCACCGAGATACGCTATGAGCTGCAGCCCGTGGATACAGCCCCCAAGGGTAGCCACGTGTCCATTCCCGTACCGGCAAAGGTGCGGCCAAGCGACAAACTCTTCAAGCTCGAGCCTACTAGCAAGCCCAGTGACTGCGCAGTATAGTAGGTGCAGATTTCCGAGCTGCACCCTTGCGCTAAGGTCGCAGTTCGGAGAACTGCTCCTACTAAGCCGACAAACATTAAGAAGAAAACAACAGATATGACCATTAACGAAGCACAAGACGAGGTGATAGAGGAATTTTCCGACTTCACCGACTGGATGGACAAGTACCAACTGCTCATTGACTTGGGCAACGACGAGAAGCCACTGCCCGAGAAATACAAGGTGGAGAGCAACCTCATAGACGGTTGCCAGAGCCGAGTGTGGTTGCATGCCGACTATGAGGACGGTATCATAAAGTTCTCGGCAGAGAGCGACGCGCTCATTGTCAAGGGCATAATAGCCTTGCTTATACGTGTGCTTAGCGGCCACACCCCCGATGAGATACTCTCGGCCGACCTCTACTTCATAGAGCGCATAGGACTCAAGGAGCACCTTAGTCCCACACGCAGCAACGGACTGCTGGCCATGGTAAAGCAGATGCGAATGTATGCGCTTGCCTTCAAGACCAAGGAGGGGCGTAAGGAACAAGCCAAATACCATTCATGACTGCGCAGTGTAGTAGGTGCAGATTTCCGAGCTGCACCTCAACGCTAAGGTCGCAGTTCGGAGAACTGCTCCTACTAGCAAGCCCGACGACTGCGCAGTGTAGTAGGTGCAGATTTCCAAGCTGCACCCTTGCGCTAAGGTCGCAGTTCGGAGAACTGCTCCTACTAGCAAGCCCGACGACTGCGCAGT
>CAVHDN010000249.1:0-3705 GCA_963634315.1 Flexilinea sp.
CATTGTAAAAGCGAAAAACGGTCAAACAAAATAATAGCGATGTGTTTGATAAAAAAAAAGCTCATCCGCAGACTTTTAGCTTCACCAATTCTATTTTTGTCATCGTTCTTTTTATGACTTTAAACTCATACTTGCCCACTTTCACTACCTCATTGAGTTTCGGGAAGCTTTGGTATTCGTGCAGTATGAGTCCGCCAACGGTCATGTACTCGTCACTTTCGGGAAGTTCGAGAGAGAACATGTCGTTGACCTTCTCTATCTCAAGTCTTGCGGAAAGTATGTACTCCCCATCGTCGGTGCGCCGTGCCACATAGGTGTTGCTGTCGTGCTCGTCCTCAATGTCACCTATTATCTCTTCCACAATGTCCTCCAAAGACACGAGTCCGTTGGTGCCGCCGAACTCATCGACCACTACGCCAAGCGACCTCTTCTGCTGAAGGAAAATGTGCATGAGTTTGCTTGCCGCCATAGTCTCGGGCACAAAGGGCATGGAGCGTATGCACGACTTCCAGTTGTCGGGACTCTTGAACATCTCCGAGGAGTGTATGTAGCCCACGATGTGGTCTATGTCGTCCTTATATACTATTATCTTGGAGAAGCCAGTCTCAATGAACTTTGCCATAAGCTCATCGAGCGTACACTCGTCAATGTCAACAGCCTCTATCTCCGTGCGCGGCACCATGCAGTCGCGCACCTTGGTCTCTGAGAAGTCGAGTGCATTGTGGAATATCTTGACCTCCTCGTCTATCTCATCATCGTTCTTCGCGTTGTCAATGCTGCTCTGCACGAGATAGTCAAGGTCAACCTTAGTGAACTCGTTAGCGGCCTCGTCCTTCTTCATGCGCACACCCACCATGCGCAACAGCAGATGCGAGAGCACAGTGGCTAGGCGCGATACTGGATAGAGCACCACATAGCACACAAACGCTGGCACGGCGAAGACAGTAAGGAAGGTGTTGGGGTTGCTCTTGAAAATGGACTTGGGGATGAACTCTCCCGTGAACAGCACCACAAGGGTTGACAGGAGGGTGTCGGCCATCACGCGCTCACCATCATTGAACGAGCAGAACAGCGTGGCGTCGAACACTTGGGCGAAGAGTATTCCGTAAATGACAAGCACCACATTGTTGCCCACGAGCATGGTGCTTACGAAATTGTTGGAGTGGCGATAGAAGAACGCGATGGCCTTTTGCGACAGACCGTTCTTGTCGCGTTCCATCTCGGCAAGCATACGGTTGCTCGACACAAAGGCGATCTCCATGCCAGAGAAGAAGGCCGAGAAGGCCATCGTCACCACCAGTCCTATTATGAGTTGGGTCATGGTTTTTTGTTTTGTGGTGAAGCGGCACCAATGGGAGCGACACCTTGCTGAGCCTTGTGCGGCATGGCCTTTGGCCGTTGCACGTTGGCGGTGGTGTCGGCCACAGTGTCGGTCTGCGAGGTTGTTGCTGGCGAGCCGTCCATGTCAGACTTGACAAACGAGCCTTTGGAGTTGGAAACGGTGTAGCGTGTCATGTGCTCGTCACTGCGGAAATAGGTGCCTTGCAGGGTGCGTTCTGGCGTTATTACGCGCGAGAACTTGTTAGAGTAAAACTCGTGGGTCATGCCGTCCCAATACAGTTCCTCGCTGTTGAACACCAACCCATCAACGTTTCTCACACGCACACGCCCTCTTAGTTCCCACAGCTTCTTGGTGTCATAATACCAAGCTGTGTCGGCTTGAATGTAGGCTTGCACATGAAACTTCTCGTCAAACTGTTCAAGGAATATGCCTTTCTCAAACGTCCACCGCGACGGCACACGCGTCTGGTTGATGTCCCAACGCTCCGTAACAATCTTATACTTTATCACTCCCGAGTCGGAGATGAGCGTGTTCACCCCATAGCTGGTCATTACCGACACAGAGTCTCTATCGTGTATGGCGGGAGCCGTGTGCTCTTTGCTCTCCGTACATGAGAACAAAAACGCCACAACGCCCATGAGTGCCATAGCGACAGACTTCAGGCATCTGCCAGCGGAAGGCTTCAAGCGTTTGTCTGATGGGAATGAGTCCAAAGGGGAACCGTCCAAATCCTTACTATTATTATTGTGCCTTGGGGTTTTCCATGGGGTGTTTACTCCACTTTCCACTTCATGAACCACCGTTCGTTGAATGTCAAGCCGATGTTTATGCGGAAAGTGTTCTCGGTTATCAGTCCTGTGGCCGAGGCGTGGGTCCACTGTGCACTGATGTTAAGCACCGAACGGTTGTTCCATCCGTTGGAAACGGGTATGCCGAAGCCGGCAGTCACTCCGTATTCCTTCGGACCGTCAACACCATTTACCTTTATATATGGGGTGTTGTAAGTTGCGCCTATACGATATTGCACACGATTGAAGAACTTACGGCTATTGGCACTTGGCAACCACTGTGCACCAATGGCCAACTTATGGCGGTCGGTCAACAGGCCGTTGCGCACGACATATTCAGACGTATTGTTGTCGGCTACGGGAAAATCCACGTCGCCCCATTTCTGCAGAGTATAGTCGGCCCCTACAGTCCACTTCGTGCCATGTTGCCACGCCAGTCCCACGCCAAACGAGTTGGGGAGGCTCAAACCGTCAGATGCCTCCTTCGTTGTTGTCGTTGACACGCTCGTCTGCTTGTTAACGGTCTGTGTGGCAAGCTGAGGGTCAGCACCAAGTTTGTGACCCAATCCGAACACCGCACCTGCAGTGAGCGTGTTGCCCTTACTAAGCTCTTGCACCCACTGCGCACCCAAGTCTATCTTGTAGTTGCTCACTGTGGCTGTATATTGGCGAGTCATCGTGTTGACATAAGCGTCGCTGCTCGACACCGACACCGTACGCTCGTAATCGCCCCATAAGTATGACAGGTTTGCACCTATTGAGAGGTTGTTAAGTACCCGCCAGCCGGCTCCGAGGTAGGCTTGGTGTATGCCGCCCGACCCACTATAAGCTGCCGTTGACGTGACGGATGATGTGCCTATCTGCGATGTGCTCGAATAGCTGTAGCCGATGTTGGTGAAAGGAAGCAGACCAATGCTCACGCCCACCTTTGGAGCCACCCTAAACGCAGCCACGGCGTACTCAAAGTCGGCATTATTAGCGTTCTTCTTCATGTTGCCGTCCTTGAAGTTTGTTATTTGTCCTGACACGCCTACGTCAAGGAGCATTGTGAGCGAGTCAACAGCCGAATAGGATGCTGGGTTGAGTGAGTTTACAATAGTATTGGAGCGCAAGCCTATGCCTACGCCTCCCATGCCACGGCTCATGCCTTGCGACTGGTCGGACAAAACGCCCAAGCCATACTGACTGTAGGGGGAGTTAGTGCCGCTCTGGGCCGACACTGTCAAGGCTGAGACCAACACAATGCCGAAAAAAGCCGTTCTTTTCGTTATCTTTTGATAGTTCATGTGTATTCAGTAGAAGCCCGCTGCAGGCTTTTCAGCCGTACTTTGTGGGGTGGCAAAGGTACGAAGAAAAATCTGCACGGCAAAGACATTATATAGTTACCCCTCCTTTTTTTGTTTTTTTTCATTTCAGGTGGGTTCTATAAATTGGCGTAATATTTTTTACTCACTATTTCTTGGTTATATATATCCACATTGTCCGGAGTGTTCAAAAGCTCCGATTTTTGCCCAAAACTGCGGTTTCTTGCGGAGGAAACCGATGGTTTCCTCTCAAGTTCAATTAGGAAACCGA
>CAVHDN010000250.1:0-3695 GCA_963634315.1 Flexilinea sp.
GAAATCTGCACCTACTATACTGCGCAGTCGTCGGGCTTGCTAGTAGGAGCGCCTCGCCGAGGGGCGACCCTGTGCGCCGAGGGGCGACCTTAGCAAGGGGCGACCTTGGCGAGGGGCGACCTTAGCGAAGGGTGCAGCTTGGAAATCTGCACCTACTATACTGCGCAGAACACAACACCCTTGCCCTTTGTTGCTTATTTGTGCCATAACCACTAACTTTGCACTAAAAGTGAGTTCTAAAAACGAAGGGAGACAAATGGACGAGATGACTGGTGAAGAGCTTTTTGGCGCATGCCTCGACATGGCCACGGGCGCGGTGAGCGCTGACGCGTGCAACAAACGAATGCACGAAGTGCTAGTGATGGCCTGCGCCGAAGGCACCCGACGCTCGGGCATGAGCTTCGGCAACGTGTTTGCGCAGGTCGATTACCTGTGCAAGCGGTGCGGCGTGGCCGCTGCCGACAAGGTGGCCATACAAACCATGCGCCGCCACTCCAACAGCCCCGTGACGCTCAGCCACAGCGAACTGCTCTACGACCTGCGCGCCTTGTGCCTCTTCATCTCGGCAGTGTTTGCAGTCGATGTGCCGGGGCGAATGCTCACGGTGCTCCCACGCCACAACCGTCCCAACGGCAAGGCGGCTCCGATAGACATGGTGCGACTGCGCTGCATAGTGGATGACTGGGACGACACCTTTATATATATGACCACCGACGACGACCACGGCGGACGGGCCATAGAGATGGACTACACAGACCAGAGCGACGGTCTCGACTACACCTACCTGAAGCGACTGCTCACCAAGGGCATGCAACTCAACCTGCTCGACTGCCGCACAGAGGACAACATGATCAGGCCCGGACTGGTGGTGGTGGAGCCCGACTTCCTCGTTGACATAAGTTCGGTGGCCGCGTGCTTCACCGACTACGGTCACAGTCCGCTGGCCTACACCATCAACCGCTTGCGTCCGCGCCCCAACAGTCAGCCCATACTCCTCGGAAACTTCGCGGGCAGTGCGCTCGACGACATAATAAACAATGACAACTTCAATCTGCACAACACCATAACCAACTCGTTCAAGAGTCAAGCCATGCAGTTCTGCACGTGCCCGAACTTCAACGCCCAGGTGTTTGTCAACGATGCCAAGACACAGGCCGACAACCTCAAAGAGGTGGTAGGACAGCTGTTTGCCGCCCCCACCGAAGGACGGCTTGCGGGCTACGACCGCAGCAAGGCCATGCTCGAACCCTCGTTCGTGTGCGAGAGCCTCGGACTGCAAGGCCGCGCCGACCTCATGACCACCGACATGAAACTGCTGGTGGAACAGAAGTCGGGCAAGCTCCCGCCCAACTTCGGACACACGCCACACAAGATGCGCTACAGCGAAAGCCACTATGTGCAGCTGCTGCTCTACTACGGTGTGCTGCGCTACAACTACGGAGTGACCGACAAGACGGTGGATATGCGGTTGCTCTACTCCAAGTATAAAGCCGCCGAGGGTCTCCTTGCCGTAAACTTCTACCGCAGTCTTTTTCGTGAGGCAATAAAACTGCGCAACCGCATAGTGGCCGGCGAGTATGTGATGGGCAAGGGAGGCTTTGAAGCAGTGATGGACTGCCTTGGCGCGGAGGCTATAAACGAGAGCGGACTGCACGACCGACTGTTTGAGGGCTACATACGTCCGCAGACCGAAGCCGTGACCGCACCCCTGCACCATCTGTCGCCCACAGAGCGAGCATACTTCGTGCGCATGGCCACATTCGTCTATCGGGAACAGATGGCCCAGAAGGTTGGTTCGCAGGAAGGCGTGTCGGGGGCGGTGGCCGACCTGTGGAACATGCCGCTGGCGGAGAAGCAGGAGACGGGTAACATATACACCGGTCTGCACATAACCGACAAGCGATGCTCCACCGAATACAGCGGCTACGACACGTTCACACTGTCTGTTCCCGACTACGGCACAGACTTCCTGCCCAACTTCAGGCGCGGTGACATGATATATATGTATGCCTACAACGACAAGCCGGACGTGCGGCGGAGCATACTGCACCGTGGCACACTGTGCGAGATAGACACCAAGAGCATTGTGGTGAGACTCACCAACGGTCAGCACAACCCCAACCTGTTTGGCCAAGGCACCTATGCCGTGGAGCACGGAGGGGCCGACGGCACAGCCAACGCCCTGCTGCGCAGTCTGCACGCGTTCATCACCTCACCTAAGAGTTGCCGCGACCTGCTGCTCGGACAGCGCGAACCCGAGGCCGACACAAACCTGAAGCTCACAAGAAGTTACCACCCCTCATACGACGAGGTGCTGCTCCGTGCCAAACAAGCGCGCGACTACTACCTGCTGATGGGGCCTCCCGGCACGGGCAAGACATCCATGGCTCTGCGCTTTCTGGTGGAGGAGGAGTTGACCGATGAGTCATCCACCATACTCATAACGGCCTACACCAACCGTGCGGTAGATGAGATTTGCGCCATGCTCGACAGTGCCGGCATAGGTTTCCTGCGCATAGGCAACGAGAGTTCGTGCGACCCACGTTTTGCTTCCCATCTGCTTGAGGCCGCCCTTGGAGCATCACCCAAGTTGGAAGACATACGCCGGCGAATAGTTGGCGAGCGCATCGTGGTGGGCACCACCTCCACCCTACTCGCCCGACCGTTTGTGTTCGCCCTGAAGAAGTTCTCGCTCACCATTGTCGATGAGGCGTCGCAGATACTCGAGCCGTCCATAGTGGGACTGCTTAAGGGACGGTTCATACTCGTGGGCGACCACAAGCAACTGCCGGCAGTGGTGGCACAGAGCGAGACGGAGTCGGCAGTGGGCGACGAGACGTTGCGCGCCATAGGGATGGAAGACTGCAGGCAGTCGCTCTTCGAGAGGCTCTTGCGGTGGGAGCGGCAGTGCGGACGCGAGTGCTTCACCGGTGTGCTGCGCCGCCAAGGGCGCATGCATCCCGACATAGCCGCCTTCCCCAATGAGATGTTCTACCGCAAGGAACGGCTGGAGCCAGTGCCCTGTGCCCATCAGGTGGAGACATCGCTCGGCTACAATGCACCCTCGCTCGACAGTCTCGACGACGTGCTGCGGCGCGAGCGCATGGTGTTTCTGCCTGTAGATGCACCCAAGGCTGGCGACGACGGCGGCGGACTGAAGTCGAACGTGGCGGAGGCGCGGGTGGTGGCCGACGTCATGCGGCGCATAGTGCGCTTCTACGGGGAGCGGTTCAACCCGCTGACCACCGTGGGGGTGATAGTGCCCTACCGAAACCAGATAGCCATGATACGCCGGGAGATGGCCGGACTGGGACTGGAGGGGCTTGACGATGTGTCCATAGACACCGTTGAGCGCTACCAAGGCAGTCAGCGCGACGTGATAATATACTCGTTCACCATAACCAAGTCCTACCAACTGGCATTCCTTACGTCGAACACGTTCATGGAAGACGGACGGCCGATTGACCGCAAACTAAACGTGGCCATGACGAGGGCACGGCGGCAGTTGATAATGACGGGCTGCGAGAGTGTGCTTCAAAGCAACACGCTGTTTGCGGAACTCATGCGGAGGTATGCCGTGAGACTGTGAGGCCGTGGGCGGTTGATTTTATAGCAACAAACGTAAAAACATTTGGCAGTATTTCAGACCTGTCTCTACACCCTTTTAGAAATGTGCCTCTTTTCTGGGAGAAATG
>CAVHDN010000251.1:0-3694 GCA_963634315.1 Flexilinea sp.
ACCAATAGTGCGGCGAATGCCGCAACCAACAACATCTTGTTCTTTTTCATGTCTGTTTTATTTGATAAATAAAGTATATACTCAATATGGCGTTATTCCTGTTGCCGAGAAAACTTTTCTGCTTTCTTCGGTTTTCGGGCTGCAAATATACAACAAATAAGTGTAGAGACTCGTTTTGCTTCGCTTAGTTTAACATACTTTACCTACGAAAAACAAAACAAAGGCAAAAGAAGCGGGCTGCAAGTGTAACAAACGAAAAAAAGCAGCCCGTCACTGGATTATGCCCATGGCCTTGGCTTTTTCCATCAACAGCTTCATAAGAGGCTCACGCTCATTGGCCACGCGGTTGTCGAGCACGGCGTCTTTCAGCGTCTGCTTCAAGGTGCCCACCTCACGGCAGGGCTTCAAGTGAAACATTTCCATTATCTCGTTGCCGTCGATGCATGGTTGCAACAGCCGCTTGTAGTCTTTCTCCTTCAGGTCGGCAAGTTTCCTGCGCACCGTGCGGAAGTTCTCAAGAAAGAGTTGCTTGCGTGCCTCGTTCTTGCTGGTTATGTCGGCCTCGCACAAGAGCATCAGGTCGTCGGTGTCGTCGCCAGCATCGTTCATCAGTCGGCGCACGGCACTGTCGGTCACCTCCTCGTCGGCTATGGATATGGGGCGCATGTGCAGGTCAACGAGCTTTTGCACATACTTCATCTTCGAGTCAAGGGGCAGAGCCAGTCGGCGGAATATCTGCGGCACCATCTTCGCCCCCACGTAGTTGTGGTTATGAAACGTCCATCCTATGGCGTTGTCCCACCGCTTGGTACGTGTCTTGCCTATGTCGTGCATGAGAGCGGCCCACCGCAGCCACAGGTTATCGCTCGTGCGACTGATGTTGTCGAGCACTTCAAGAGTGTGATAGAAGTTGTTTTTGTGCTTCCTGCCGTTCTTTGTCTCCACGATGTCGAGTGCGGCGAGTTCGGGCAAGATGAGGTTGAGCAGTCCACAACGCTGCAAATCGACGAAGCCACGGCTTGGGTTGCGGCTCATTATGATTTTGTTCAGCTCGTCCTTCACTCGCTCGCCGCTCACTATCCTTATCCTCTCGGCATTGCGTTCCAAGGCGTCGAACGTCTCGTCTTCAATCATGAAGTTGAGCTGGGTGGCAAACCTTATGCAGCGCATCATGCGCAGAGGGTCGTCGGAAAAGGTTATGTCGGGGTCGAGGGGAGTGCGGATTATGCCGTCCTCAAGGTCGTATATGCCGTCGAAAGGATCGACGAGCTCGCCAAAACATTCTTTGTTGAGGCACACGGCCATGGCGTTGATGGTGAAGTCACGGCGGTTCTGGTCATCCTCAAGGGTACCGTCCTCCACGATGGGCTTGCGCGAGTCGTGACTGTAGCTTTCCTTTCGTGCCCCTACAAACTCCACCTCCATGTCGCGGAACTTCACTTGCGCGGTACCGAAGTTGCGGAACACAGACAAGTGGGCCTTGCGTCCGAGCGTCTGCTTCAGTTCGTCGGCCACTCGTATGCCGCTGCCCACCACCACCACGTCGATGTCGTTCGACGGGCGTTCGAGGAACAGGTCGCGCACATAGCCGCCCACCACGTAGCACTCCAAGCCAAGTTTGTCGGCCGCAGCCGATATTTGGTGGAACACCTCCTTGTCCAAAGCCTGTGCCAGTTCGCTGTCTGATAGTATCCTCATTGTCTGTGTCTCCGTACCACTTTTATTTGTAAAGGCTTTGCTCCGAAAATCGGAAGCTTGCCTAAAAAGCGGTGCAAAGGTAGTGGAAAAGTGGGAAATATATAATAAATGTGGTGGGAAATGCGTTATAACAATAATCCAAATCAAACAAATCATGCGCAAAATATACCTCGCAACAGTGTTGCTGCTATCGCTACTAACCACCACAACATCGGCCTCCCCAATCGACAGCATTCGTTTGGCTCTCGAAAAGAGTTCAAGCACCGTAGTGCAAGAGAAAGCCTATGTGCACATGGACAATACTTGCTACTTCGTGGGCGACACTCTGTGGTACAAAGCCTATGTGGTGAGGGCCGACGACCTGCGCCAGACCGACATGAGCCGCCTGCTCTATGTGGAACTGCTCAACCCCGACGGACTTGTGGTTGAGCGTCAGAACGTCATCATAAGCGACAAGGGACTGGGCGATGGGCATTTCGTACTTGACGACTCGCTCTATTCGGGCTACTATGAGTTGCGGGCCTACACGCGCTGGATGCTCAACTTCAACGTGACCGAGCACCGCTATGGACGCGAAGACCGTTTCTCGTTCTACAACAACCTCATGGCTAGAGACTTCTTCCGCAAATGGGACGGGCTATACTCAAGGGTGTTCCCCGTTTATGGCAAGCCCGACAGCATAGGCGACTTCTCCTACAAGAGAATGGTGCCTCGGCCAAAGCAAAACGTGATGAAGGCTGCCGCCGACAAGCTGTCGGCCACGTTCTACCCCGAAGGCGGGCACCTGACAGAGGGCATTGCCAACAGAGTGGCTTTTGAATTGACCGACCAGGAAGGGCAGGCAGTGGACGCGAAGGGCACGGTAAGTGCCGATGGCATGCAGCCGCTCACCATAAAGCCCTCCCACTTAGGTCGCGGTGTGTTCACCGTGACTCCGCAACAGGGACGTCTGAAGGCCAAGTTCACGTGGAGGGGCAAGGACTACTCGTTCAACCTGCCCAAGGCTGAAACCTCGGGAGTGAGCCTACGCCTCGACAACGGCAAGGCGACTATAGCAGCGCGCAACCTGCCGGCGGGCAAGGAGTATGGATTGTCGGTTCTATGCCGTGGTGTGTTGAAGCACTTCTGTGCGATAGACCTCGGCAGCGGCACAGCCACAGTTGAACTGCCCGACCTACCCACTGGAGTGAACGAACTGACGCTCTTCGACAGCGACGGACAGATTTTGGCTGATAGGCTCTTCTTCGTCAACAACCATGATTACGATGGCTACACAATGGTGGTGGATAGTGGGCTGAAGACCAACTACGAACCTTATGAGAAGATTACGCTCGGCATGAAGTGCGACTACATCAACGAGCCTATGCTTCTGTCGGTGGCTGTGCGTGACACTCGCACCGACGAACCCACCTACAATGACGGCGGCATAATGACCGACTTGTTGCTCTCCAGCGACCTGAAGGGCTTTGTGGCCAATCCAGCCTACTACTTTGAGTCGTCTGACGCGCAGCACACGGCCGATCTCGATGTGTTGATGATGGTGCAAGGGTGGCGCAAATACAAATGGAAAGACTTGGCAAGTGCCACGGGACCACAGCTGCGCTACAGCCCTGAAACGTCAATGACGGTAGAGGGCGCCGTCTATAAGATGCTCTCGGTGAACGAAGTGGAGCCTGACGAGATAGCCAATTGGGCTTATGGCAAGGGATATACTGGTTCCAAAACGGAAGATGAGGAACAGACCGACACGGAGGAGACCACCGACGATGGCTTCTACAGCACCGAGGAGATAAGCATAAGTGACACGGAGACAAGCGATGGCTTGGAGTATGGAGGCCTCAACGACTCCAACAGTCAACTTGGCACAAACCATGGCGGCCTCAAGAAGGAAGTGCTCGTCGAGGCTGAGGTGTTCCTCGGCGATGCTTTTGCGGGTTCGGTGCAGGAGACGCACGACGGCGGACGCTTCCTCTTTGAGATACCCCCATTCTATGGG
>CAVHDN010000252.1:0-3642 GCA_963634315.1 Flexilinea sp.
GGCTGTGAACTTGCTGAAGTCTTCATCGACCACAGTTGAGGTGGGAGCGCCGGGCTTCATGGGACTACGCTTCACCGACGAGTGCTTCATCAGTCCGCCATTGGTCATAATGCCACGCGTGAGCGGTCGGTTCTGCTTGTCGAATGTGCGTTCCACTACGGTGCGTTGGGTGGTGGTGGAAGCGGAGAGGTGCCTGATGCCGCCTGCATAGGCCACCGCTGTGAGTGCCAAAGGCAACAAAGTGCCGAGCAATACTCCTTTGCATGTAAAATTCGTCATAATGTAAATGTTAGTGATACATGATGTGTTTGTTCTCTATCTATGTAGTGCCGGCCATAATGGATGTGGCTTCGGCGGTTGCAAAGGTAGGACGAAAGGGATATGAAAGGGGTATGGAGATAACAGAATGATGTTCCATATCATGGAATGGAACATTATTGCAGCGTTTAAAAGGGTGTTTTAGTGGCACGATGTACACAAATGGTGTACAAGACGTTACATTTAGTAACGTTCAAGCATTGCTTGGAATGGGACTAAAACACAAGGCTGTGGTCAGTTGTTGCGCTCACGTGCGAGCGACAGATATTCCGACGGGGAAAGTCCGGTGACGCGCTTGAAGGCTCTGAAAAAGCCGCTCCTGGCCTTGAAGCCTACGCTCTGGCTGATGGCCTCGATGGTGAGGTGGCCGTAATGTTCGGCATCGTTTATGCGCCGACAGGCTTCCTTTACCCTGTACTCGCTAAGAAGGATGCTGAAAGAGCAACCGAAGCACTCGTTGACTACTTGCGACACGTTCTTGTAGTTGGTTCCACACAGCACGGCCAACTGTTCCATGGTGAAATGGGGTGTGCAGATGTGTTGCGGCTGGGCCATGACATAGGCAATGAGCTGCTTGAGCTTTTGCTTGTCCTCATCGGTGAGGGTGCTGCCTTGGTATTTCTGCGGACTTTTATCGTCGTGGGCTTGCCGCTCGGCCACTGCGGCGTTTTGTTGTTCCTCGCGCTCAAGCATATCGACGTTGTTGCGGTAGAGCATGCGGTTGCGTCGCCGCAGCGTGCGGTTCTTCAACAGAAGGAGAACGACCAATATGGCGGCTACAACGATGCCTATGAGTGAGGTGATGAGCACGGCTGTCTGCACACGGCGTTTCTGTTGGAGTTCTTCAACTTGTTGACTGGCTTGGTCCAACTGATAGGACAGATAGTTGGACTGCACACTGGCAAGTCCTGACTGGAGCAGAAGGGAGTCGCGACGCCTGAAATACTCCAACTCAAGACGGCGGGCATTGAGGGTGTCGCCACAGAGGGAATAGGTTTGTGCCAACATCTGGGCGGCGTCTTTCTCATAGTCTTTCATGCCCTGTTGACGAGCGAGGTTTCTCACTCTGTCGGCATAGGCGATGATGGTTTGGGGCGAACACTTGGTAGTGCCGAGCACCTGGGCCATAAGACAGAAGGTGAAACAGCTGTCGCGCTGTGGGTTCTCTGCATTGGTGCACTGCAACTGTCGGCGAAGCCAGGACATGGCCTCGTCGGGGTTGCCTTGCTGCATGCACTGCGCCGCATGCCATGAACAGGCGGAATAGCGCCACTCGCTACAGTCGTTGTGGGGCTCTATTTGGGCGAAGAGCGTCATGGCCTCACTGGCTGTTGACAAGGTGAACGGGGTGAAACCGAACGTCCACAGGTTGGCAAAGGCGCTACAGGCAATGGTGAGCTTCTTCTGTTGTATGGCTCTGCGCAGACTGGCGGTGAGGATGGTGAAGCTGTGGCTGATGTTTTCGTTGGTGGGAAAGCACTGGGCGTAGAAGTTGGCGGCCATGCCGAGGTTGAGAAGTATGGTAGATTCGGACTGTGGAGCCAACTGTTGGGCTTGCAGCAGATGCTTCAGGGCACGGGAATAGTCATAGTAATAGAACATATAGACGTAGCCCATGTTGTTGTGGGCCAAAGCCAGTTGCATCCGTTGGTCCGACGAATTGTTGTGTGGGCGTTGCAGGATTGACTGCCAACAAGCCATGGCACTGTCGGGCTTGCCTTGGCTGAGCAGGAAGTCATTGCCGCGTTGACGCAGCTGTTGGTCGGTGAGCTGGCTGTCGGGAGACGCTTGCGCATGGGCAGACGTGTGGGCTACAAAGACGGCCAACAGAATGGCAAGGATGTGGATGCTGTGCATGGTGGCTGGCGTTAGCTGTTGGAAAAAAGCAAGCCCCGCCGCTATCGTCGGCTTGTGCAGCCGTGTGCGGCGGGGCTTTTAGCCTTGAAAAGTATGGACGACTTAGTCGGCGAGCTTAGCCTTGATGAACTCGCGGTTCAGTCGTGCGATATTTGCTATCGACTCATTCTTGGGGCACTCTGCCTCGCAAGCACGTGTGTTGGTGCAGTTGCCGAAGCCAAGCTCCTCCATCTTCATAACCATGGCCTTGGCGCGCTTGGCGGCCTCTGGACGACCTTGCGGGAGCAGAGCCAACTGGCTCACCTTGGAGCTCACGAAGAGCATGGCAGAGCCGTTCTTGCAAGCTGCAACACAGCATCCGCAACCGATACATGTGGCTGCGTCCATGGCCTCGTCGGCATTCTCCTTGGGTATCAGGATGGCATTGGCATCTTGGGGCTGGCCTGTGCGCACAGTGACGTAGCCGCCGGCCTGGATGATCTTGTCGAAAGCAGAACGGTCAACCATGCAGTCCTTGATGACAGGGAAGGCTGCCGAACGCCACGGCTCAACGGTAATCACGTCGCCATCGTTGAACTTGCGCATGTAAAGCTGGCAGGTTGTGGCTCCGGTGTTGGGGCCGTGTGGGTGGCCATTGATGTAGAGCGAGCACATACCGCATATGCCCTCACGGCAATCGTGGTCGAAGACGAACGGCTCGTTGCCTTCTTCGATGAGCTGTTCATTGAGTATGTCGAGCATCTCAAGGAATGAGGTGTCGTCGGGGATGTCTTTCATCTCGCGTGTGTCGAAGTGACCCTCGGCCTTTGGCCCGTTCTGACGCCAGAACTTCAATGTGAAACTTATATTCTTAGCCATAATTTATCTATCTGCGTTAATTTAATTCTTGTAGTTTCTGGTCTGTACCTTTATAGCCTCATATTCGAGCGGCTCCTTGATGAGTTCGGGCGCCTTCTCGTCGTCGCCCTGGTATTCCCAGCAGCCGACATAGAAGTAGTTCTCGTCGTCGCGCTGTGCCTCACCCTCCTCGGTCTGGTGCTCTTCGCGGAAGTGGCCGCCGCAAGACTCGTTGCGCGAGAGTGCGTCGTAGGCAATGAGCTCGCCCATGGTGATGAAGTCGCGCAGGTGGATGGCTTTGTCAAGCTCCACGTTCAGGCCTTCCTTGGATCCAGGGATGAACAAGTTGGTGTTGAACTCCTTGCGTATCTTCTTGATAAGCTCCAAGCCTTCCTTCAGGCCCTCGGCTGTACGGCCCATGCCAACGTGCTCCCACATGATGTGGCCAAGCTCTTTGTGGATGGAGTCAACCGAACGCTTGCCGTGGATGCCCATGAGGCGGTCGATTTCTGCCTGTACCTTCTTCTCGGCCTCGTCGAACTCGGGGAGGTCGGTGGGCAGGTGGGGCCAAATGGCTTGGTCGGCCAGATAGTTCTGTATGGTGTAGGGCAGCACGAAGTAGCCATCGGC
>CAVHDN010000253.1:0-3587 GCA_963634315.1 Flexilinea sp.
GGCAATTTGAAAGCAAGCTTTCATTGCGCTCGTTTGCATTATCTTTGCATAAGATAAAGCTAAGACTAATTTGGCAAAAAGGACAAACGAAACGTTCCTTTGCCTAAAAATAATAAAGGATATTATGAAGAAAAAGATTGAGTTCAGCCTTGTTTACAGGGACATGTGGCAATCTTCAGGTAAGTTTCAGCCACGCAAGGACCAGTTGGAGCGCATCGCTCCCGCCATCATCGACATGGGATGCTTTGCCCGTGTGGAGACCAACGGCGGCGCGTTTGAACAAGTGAACCTCTTGGCGGGCGAGAACCCCAACGATGCGGTGAGGGCTTTTTGCAAGCCGTTCAACGAGGTGGGCATAAAGACTCACATGCTTGACCGTGGCCTTAACGCGCTCCGCATGTATCCCGTGCCGGACGACGTGCGCCAGTTGATGTATCGTGTGAAGCATGCTCAGGGTGTTGACATCCCACGCATCTTCTGTGGGCTCAACGATGTGCGCAACATCATCCCCAGCATACATTGGGCGGCAGAGGCAGGCATGACACCACAAGCCACACTGTGCATAACCACTTCGCCAGTGCACACTGTGGAGTATTACAGCCATATAGCCGACCAGCTCATTGAGGCCGGTGCTCCCGAGATATGCTTAAAGGACATGGCGGGAATAGGTCAGCCGGCCATGCTTGGCGCACTCACCAAGGCCATAAAGACCAAGCACCCCGATGTCATCATACAGTATCACGGTCATTCAGGCCCGGGCTTGTCGATGGCTTCCATTCTTGAGGTGTGCAATAACGGAGCCGACATCATTGACACAGCCATTGAACCCTTGAGCTGGGGCAAGGTGCATCCCGACATCATCTCTGTGCTGAGCATGCTCAAGCACGAAGGCTTTGAGGTGCCCGACATCAATATGAACGCTTACATGCATGCAAGGTCGCTCACTCAGGAGTTCATCGACGAGTGGCTGGGCTATTTCATCAATCCCGCCAACAAGCACATGTCGTCGCTGTTGCTCGGTTGCGGTTTGCCCGGCGGCATGATGGGAAGTATGATGGCCGACATGGGAGGCATGCGCAACGTGATAAACGGCATACGTAAGGGTAAGGGCGAGGCAGAGCTGTCGATGGACGACATGCTCGTGATGCTCTTCGACGAGGTGGCCTACGTGTGGCCGCGTGTGGGCTATCCACCATTGGTTACTCCGTTCTCGCAGTATGTCAAGAACATCGCACTGATGAACCTGCTCACCATGACGCAGGGCAAGGGACGCTTCGTTATGATGGATGACTCCATGTGGGGCATGATACTTGGCAAGAGCGGCACTCTGCCTGGCAAACTTGACCCCGAAGTGGTGGCTCTCGCAGAGAAGAAAGGACTCAAGTTCACTACCGATGACCCGCACACTCTCATACCCAATGCGCTCGACAGCTTCAGGGAAGAGATGCAGAAGAACGGTTGGGACTGCGGTCGCGACGACGAGGAACTCTTTGAACTCGCAATGCACCCCGAGCAGTATCGCAACTACAAGAGTGGTCAGGCTAAGAAGAACTTCCTTGCCGACCTTCAAAAGGCTAAGGATGCACGTCTCGGCGCAAGCCTCACTCCCGAGCAGTTGGCTGCCGTCAAGCATGCGCGTGCCGATGCCATCGTGGCTCCATTGGCCGGACACCTTTATTATGAGTTCTGCGGCGACGGCGAGTGCGCTAAGTGTCTCGAACCGTTCATTGGACAGAAATACAGCGAGGGTGACATCTTCTGCTACATCCAGTCTAAGTGGGGCGAGATAGTGCCCGTGCCCGCCGACCTTGGAGGCAAGCTCGTTGAGGTGACTGCCAAGCAGGGAGCGCAAGTGCGCCGTGGTGACATTCTCGGTTGGGTGGAAAGGGAATAGCTTTTCCACATATCCTGCAACCATATACAGAAACACACAGAGACAGTGCCGTGTTTAGGCGTGGCACTGTCTCTGTGTGTTTAGAGCGGTTCTAAAACAAAGATGGAGAAACTTGCTTTTGTAACGATACAACACAATAAACAAAAAATGGAAAGATATCTCGAACTAATCAACAAATACTATCCCAAAGACGATGAGCTTCGCCGTTTGCTCTTGCGCCATAGTCGTGATGTGGCCGACCGCGCGTTGGCCGTTTGCGATCGTCATCCAGAACTGAACCTTGACCGAAACTTTGTGGAAATGGGTGCCATGCTCCACGACATTGGCATCTTCATGACCGATGCGCCCGGCATATTCTGTCACGGCAATGACCCCTACATTCTTCACGGCTACGATGGAGCACAGCTCATGCGCAGTGAGGGACTGCCTGAAGTGGCGCGAGTGTGTGAGCGTCATACGGGGGCTGGTATCACCTTGAGGCAGATAGAGAAACAAAACCTACCACTTCCGCATCAAGACTTCCTGCCCGAGACAATTGAGGAAAAGGTAATTTGCTATGCCGACAAGTTCTTTTCCAAGTCGCATCCCGAACGTGTGCGGACGGTGGAACAGGCGGCGGCAGGTCTGTCGCGCCATGGTTCCGACGGAGTGACTCGCTTTATGGAGTGGGCGCGTCTGTTCGAGTGAGTGTCGTTGGCTTTGGGACTTAAGCAGTGTGAGAGAAAATAAGTTGCTTAAGTCCTTTTTGAACATTACTAAGCCAACATGCTTGACATATAGCGGCGCACAACCTTACGTGCTGCGCCTAAGCGGTTCTCCACACTTTTGTATTTCTCGCCGAGACGTTCGGAAATCTCCGATACTCTCAGACCGTCAACCACATTGAGCGTGTATGCTGTGCGCTGGCTTTCTGTCAAGCGTGCCATGCCACGCTCAAACAGTTCAGACACCTCCCATGGGGAATATACTGTGAGGCGGTCATCCACCTTGTCATATTGTCCCACGGCTTTCACCTGCCGCTCATACAGCCGTTCGGTGGAACGATGACGCCAACGGTCTATTGACATGTTGCGCAGTGTGGTATAGACAAGGCTTGGCAATGTGGTCTCCGACAATGGCCTTTCGCTGTCGAGCAGTCGGAAGAAGAGGTCCTGAACCATGTCCTCACTTTCCGAAGGCAGTCCGCACGTACCTGCGGCAAAGGCAACCAACTCACTGCGGTGTTGCCTGTAGTAACATTCAACGATATTATACTTTTGTTCCGTTATTGTCATTTGGTTCTCTTTTATAGTTTTATGTCCTAATGGTTTTAGTTCTCTTTCATGGGCGCTTCACCCGTATGCAAGGTTTATGAGCGGCAATAAAGCTTGCTTTGGCTTGCCCGAGTGCAGCTTTGTTTTATGCAAAGACAATGCAAACGAGCGGCAATAAAGCTTGCTTTGGCTTGCCCGAGTGTAGCTTTGTTTTATGCAAAGATAGGTCATTTGCAAAGAAAAGAGGAGTAAAATAATGGTGGAAAATCGTACATTGGAAACATTTTCACCCTTTTTAATCAAAGATTGCAACATTGGTAACTACTCTGTCTTCCTATAACGACAAAAACAGCGGCTCCATTTGCTATAAATGGCGACAATGAACGGCAACAATGAACAAACGCACAGTAAAGCGCAATATTTTTTACTCGCTATTTCTT
>CAVHDN010000254.1:0-3570 GCA_963634315.1 Flexilinea sp.
AGCAAGCCCAGTGACTGCGCAGTATAGTAGGTGCAGATTTCCAAGATGCACCCCCGGCGCACAGGGTCGCACTTCGGCGAAATGCTCCTACTAGGGGCATTTCGGAGAAACGCTCCTACTAGCAAGCCCGGCGACTGCGCAGTATAGCAGGTGCAGATTTCCAAGATGCACCCCCGGCGCACAGGGTCGCACTTCGGAGAAGTGCTCCTACTAGGGGGTCGCCCCTCGGAGAAGTGCTCCTACTAGCAAGCCCAGCGACTGCCCACAAACGACAAAAACAAGAAACGACAAAAACAAGAAACGACAAAATAGCAATGACACAAGAAGAGAAGACAACGATAGAAGAGCGCATTGTTGACGTGCTCAAGACCGTGTATGACCCCGAGATACCCGTGAACATCTACGACCTCGGACTCATATACAAGATAGACGTGAAAGACAGCGGCGACGTTGACATTGACATGACCTTCACCGCACCCTCCTGCCCCGCCGCCGACTTCATACTTGAGGACGTGCGACAGAAGGTGGACGCCTTGGAGGGCGTGAACAACACCGTGGTGAACCTTGTGTTTGAACCTGTGTGGGACCAAAGCATGATGACCGAAGAGGCACGCGTGGAGCTTGGCTTCGACTGACGAGGCCCCATCAGGAGCCTCATCGACCCCACTCCACCTCTAATTCTATAATCTTTCACCACTATTCCATCAACCTTAAAAGCATAGCCCATGAAAAATGTGTATTTCCTTTCCGACGCCCATTTAGGTTCTCTGGCCATAGCCCACGGCCGCATGCAGGAACGCCGCCTCGTGCGCTTCCTAGACAGCATAAAGGACAAGGCCTCGGCCGTCTATCTGCTTGGTGACATGTTCGACTTCTGGTATGAATACAAGTATGTGGTGCCTAAGGGCTACACGCGCTTCCTCGGCAAACTGTCGGAGCTTACCGACATGGGCGTGGAGGTGCACTACTTCACAGGCAACCACGACATATGGGCCTATGACTATCTGGAAAAGGAGTGTGGGGTGACGCTGCACAAGAAACCGCTCACAACGGAGATATACGGCAAGGTGTTCTTCCTTGCCCATGGCGACGGACTGGGCGACCCCGACCCGAAGTTCAAGATGCTCCGCGCCATGTTCCACAGTAGCCTCTGCCAGTGGCTCTTCTCTGCTTTGCACCCACGATGGGGCATGTGGTTCGGACTGCAATGGGCCAAGCACAGTAGGCTGAAGCGAGTGAACGGTGAGGAGCCGCCTTACATGGGTGAGCGCAAGGAGCATCTGGTGCTCTTCACACGCCGCTACATTCAGTATCACTCCAACGTTGATTATTTCCTCTTTGGCCATCGCCACATAGAACTTGACCTGCAGCTCACGAAGAAGGCACGCATGATGATACTAGGCGACTGGATAAGCCACTTCACCTATGCCGTATATGACGGCGAACACATGTTCCTGTCGGAATATGTAGAGGGGGAATCGAAGCCGTAAGGCGGGGCTTCTACTTCTCGCCAGACACCTCTTGCCAGTCAGTTTCGGCAGGTTTCATGCGCAAGTAGAGCTGATAGATTGCCGGCAAAAGGATGCAGAACGAGAACACCACGGCCTCGGCCACACGCATGCTGCTGCCATTGAACTGGTAGATGAGCGGAGCGTCGGGGTGAGGCAAGACATTTACACAAACGTAGGATATGGTGTTGTTGACCCAGTGGAGAGCCACGCCGGGCACTATGCTCCTTGTGCGCTTGAACATCCAACCGAGCAGCAGGCCGGCAAGGAAGGCGTGGGGCATCTGTGCGGGGTTGACGTGAATGACGGCAAACAACAGGGCGGACACCACGATGGCCAGCCATGGACGAGCTTCCCACTTACCGAGCAGCGAGCGGAGAATGGCTCCACGAAACACCATCTCCTCAACCAAGGGGGCAAGAAGGCATACGGCAAGATAGCCCCACTCGCTTTTAAGCAGCATGGCGAACTGGGCTTCAAGTATGTTGGGCAACTCCGGCATAAGCTCTTGAAACCACGTAGATGGAATGACCATGCCCACGGCAACAAGCGCCGACCATGTGAGCACACCCCACGGACGACTCTGCAAGTAAGAGCGCGACACCTTAGTCCACTTTGTGAGGAGAAACACTACAAGCGTTATCATACTTGCCACAGTCGAGGAAATTACCATCATGGCTGTCTGGTCGTTGCCTTTGCCCAAAGCGTTGAACACTGCGCTTGTGATTAAGGTCACAGCAGCTTGTATGCCGATGAACACGGCAAGGTAAATAAAAGCATTCTTCATTATCGTTTGTCTGTATTCTTTTGTTGCAAGACGTATGCGCCCAACAAAGCAGATGCTTGCTCTGCATCACGATGCAATTGGTGGGTCAGTTCTGCAGCACTGCGGAACTTGCGTTCCTCCCTAAGCCGCTGCACAAAGGCGACGGTCATGGTGTGGCCGTAGATGTCACCGTGAAAGTCGAGCAGATGCACCTCAAGAGTAGTGGCGTGGCCGTTGAAGGTAGGCCGTGTGCCAATGTTCATCATGGCCGGATGAAGGGCTTTCTCGTCGTCTATACGCGCCATGACAGCATATACACCCGCTGCAGGCACTATCTTTTCAGCGTCGCAAGGCTGCAGGTTGGCCGTGGGGAAGCCCAGTGTAGTGCCTATGTGCTCACCACCCACAACAGTACCACTAAGCGTGTAGTTGCGGGACAAGCAACGTGCGGCCATGCCCACCTCACCCTCTTGCAGCAGAGAGCGCACAACCGTAGAACTGATGTTCACTCCATCCACGACAAGCGGACGGGCTTTTAGTACCTCCATACCCATAGCTTTGCCATAGGCTACATAGTCGTCGAAGCCCTCACTGCGGTTGTGGCCGAAGCGGTTGTCGTAGCCTATTACGAGTGTGCTTACGCAAAACTGGCGGCGGAGCACGCCGGCCATGAAGTCATGGGCAGAGAGAGCGGCCATGTCAGGGGTGAAAGGAAGCACTATGCAGCGTTGTGCACCTGTGGAGGCGAGCAGGGCCATCTTCTCGCGGAACGTGCTAAGCAGTTGCGGACAATAGTCGCTCTTAACCACTTGGCGCGGGTGGCGGTCGAATGTTATCACCGCCGGACACAAACCTTCGCTCTTGGCCACATCGGCCACCTGACTTATGAGGTGACGATGACCCAGATGCACTCCGTCGAAGAAGCCTATCGTGGCCGCTAAAGGCTCACTAAGCACCGTGTCGGCGTTAAGGCGGACTATTTCCATTGCTCGTTATCTTTACAGTTCTTTTGCACAAACTAAGCTCAAGCATGAGCGTTTATGAAGCTCATGGATGCAGCTCAAGGCAACTTATCGTTGTGCAAAGGTACTAAAAAACGAAAGAAAGGACGGGACTTCAGCTCTTATTTGGTACATGGTGACTCTATATTTGCCACATAGTGACAGACATTTATGCACTTTTTGCAAAAAACATTTGGAAGTTTACACAAATAGAATTACCTTTGCACCCGAAATCAAGACCACTTTGGTTTCTCGGGCTTTTAGCTCAGTTGGTTAGAGCAACAGACTCATAATC
>CAVHDN010000255.1:0-3531 GCA_963634315.1 Flexilinea sp.
ATCATACACGGATGGCCGAATTGTATATCTCTACAACGCAAGCATCCTTAAGCCTCAGAATGCCAGTCAGCTCATTAAGGAGTGTGAGCAGAAGATGTATGGCAACATTTATACTAAGCGACTTTCAGGGGCATTGAAAGACTCCATTGCCCTCCAACTCCTAAAAGTCAATGCTAATCAACTGCAAAACACTATCGGTCAACAACCCGACTTCATGTTCTTCGACACCACAGGCCAGTTTATTGGCGACCAGTTGCCGGTCATTACTGAGATGATGGCACAGACTGCTTCTTTCAAGAATGGTGCTGAATTGGAAAAAGACCTTGCCGCCGCACCTACTGGCTATTCCTTCGGTACGGTTTTCTCCACTCTTGCCGCTCTCTTCCGTGCGAGCAAGGTGATTATCAAGTACAACAATCAGGAGTTCCATTCGTATCAGCAAGACGGAGCAAAAGAGCCGTTTGTAAACACTCGCAATTTCCAGCGTGCATCATTCAAGGCTGTGACGAAGAGTCTTACATACAATGAGAAACGTGACATCGTGGACACATTGAAGGACTGCAACTTCAAGAAACTGACGGGGCAGAACCTCAGTTATAATATGAACGACTTTGAACTTGTTGATGCAATCCGCACTCTTGCCATTACCGAAATAAGCAAGGTGAACAACTATATCTGCAATGATAAGGAGCGTGAAAGGCTTTTCCGTCGCAGTATCATTGCAAAGGATGTGCTGAGAAACTACTCCAACACGGTGACAGAGTTCAACTATTTCAACACTGCCCGTACTTTCCTCAGCGACAATGAGAATGAGGACTTTTGCAAAGCGATAGAGAAGATTGAACAGGACATCAAGTTCATAGAAACAAATCTCAAGACCATTCAGTATCAGAAGGAATACTTCAATGACGTAAAGAGTGAGATGGAGTTTGTAGGCTTCCCAATGAAGCCATTCGACCAGATAAGCGAGCGGTACTTCCAGATGCTTGACAGTGACCCTGTGCGCAACTATGCACAGATGCTACAGGAGTGTCAGAAACTCAAGGATTTGTACTATCAATATATGGAGCAAAAGGCGGAGGAAATGACCCTTGGCTATACCGACCTTCATGCTCGTGTCGAAAAGGTTAAGGCAGATGCCGACAAATATCCTCATGAGTGGAATTCAAGTCTGTATCCAAAGATTGAGGACAAGCTGAATTTGTGTAAAAAGTATGTGGTAAGCAAGCTGGACATCCCTGACTATGAAATTCGTTGCCGACATTCCGGTTTGCAGTTGCGTGACATTGCCAGTGCCATCAGTCTTCTCTCGTCTTTGGGAACACAAGTAGATGTGATGGAAACGGAAGTAAACACCACCGCCCCGACTCCACAACCCCAACCTAAGCCCAAACCACAGCCTGGACCAGACCCAGAGCCAAAACCACAGCCAAAGCCCACAGTGCGAAAACTCCGTAGTCAGTTGCCCACTGGTCAACTGTCTGTGGCACAGTACAAACTGTGGTTGAAGCAACAACTTGCTATGGTCAATCAATATGGTGCGACCGACATTCTTAAGTTTGACGAATAAACATTCAAGATATGAAACTCATCAATCACGTCCTCAACATACGGCGCCTCATTCAGCAGGCGTTCGATAATCGCTTTTCGCGCATGGGACTGAAGCCGGACGCTTCGCTCCCTGCAGAACAACTCCCTGCCGACCAGCAGGAGCGTCGCCGTCATCTCGACGACATTATGCAGAACCATCTCTGCGAGTTAGGTGTCTACTCCGAGGCGCGCCAGACCGCTATTAACGAGTGCGTCTATACGCTCTTCAACCGCATCGCTGCCATCAAGGTGATGGAGAGCAAGGAGCTCTTCCCTGAAATTATTCGCCGCCGCAAGGAGAACGCCGGGCGCTCCTTCGAGCACAATGCGTGGCTGGAGGAACATCCCGAAGAGCGCAATGCCGAGCGTGAGGGACTGAAGCACTTCCTGCTCGACCAGTTTGACAAACTGGGTGAACACATTCCTCTTTACAGGGCCGACTATCCCTATGCCTTGATGCCTACCTCCGACGAGCTCTTCGAGATCATCGAGGCGTTCAACGCCGTGGAGCAGGATGCCGACTGCGGTGAGGACGTGTGGAAGGGCGACGACATCTTAGGATGGCTCTACGAGAACTTCAATGCCGTGGAGAAGGCTGCCTTGAAAGAGAGTGGCGACAAGACGGAATACGACAAAGTGTCGTTGCAGAGCCAGGTCTATACGCCGCAGTGGGTGGTGAAATTCCTTGTGGACAACACACTTGGCAAGGAGTATATGGAGATGTACCCCGACAGTCCTATCCGCGAGAAATACCAGATTGCCAACCTAACCGGCCGTCAGGAGCATCATCCCAAGGACGTGCAGCAGATGCGTCTGCTCGATCCGGCCTGCGGTTCGGGTAACTTCCTCATCTATGCCTTCTCCCTTTTCTATGACCTCTACACCGACCAGATGGAGAACTACGGCAAGGATTACAGCCGTCGCGACATTCCGAAGATGATTGTGGAGAACAACCTCTATGGTATGGACCTCGACGAACGTGCCGCACAGATTTCACAGATAGCCCTCTTCATCAAGGCGCGCGAGACGGGTGGTCACCGCAGCCATTGGCCAGAGTTTACCAATGTGGTGAGCACCCACTTCTTCCTCGACGACTATGCTCAGGTGCAGGTTGCCTTCGAGGCGATTGACGGATTGGATGCCGCCAAGAAAATCGTGATGCGCCAGATATGGGGCGACCTGCAGAATGCCTACAAGTTCGGCTCGCTGGTGCGTGTGGACGAGACGCTCAACGCGCTCCTTCCCAATGACTTGAACCATTCTCTCTTCGAGGAGTGGGAGATGGACAACCTGTTCTCATTCCGCAACCAGTTTATGGAGCAGTTGCGCCAGAAGGTGAATGAGTTGGGCGGCAAGGGAAGCAATGCCTACACGCTTGCCAAGACCAACGATGCCATTTCGTTTCTCGAAGCTGTGTCGCGCAAATACGATGTGGTGGTGGCGAATCCTCCATATACCGACAGTGCTGACTTCGGCACGGAACTGAAAGCCTTCGTGGAGGAAAACTATAAGCGCCCGTATAAGTTCAACATCAACCTCTATGCATGCTTCATTAAGCGATGCTGTGAACTGGCGGAAGAGGATGGTAAGGTGGGAATGATTCATCCTCATACCTTTATGTTTATCAAGACTTTCGAAGACGTGCGCAAATTCATGATAGAAAAAACGCATATAAATGTGATGGTAGATTATGGTTTGGACAGAGTGAATCTCTTCGGCCCAGGCATCCTGCTTGACGCTACCTTCTATACTCTTGACAAAGGAAAGAATGAGTATTCCGATGGCGTATATTTCAATATAACCGCCAACCAACAAGAAAAATTCAAGAAAGGTTCGCTCCTCGAAGCCTATGACGATTATCTGAACAATCGTCCGAACAGTCGTGTCTACATCCTTCCCCAAGACAAGTTGAAGAACATCAAGTCATGGCCCTTCATCTAC
>CAVHDN010000256.1:0-3529 GCA_963634315.1 Flexilinea sp.
TGACCAAAAAACATGACATTCCTTTTCCCCAGTTTTATACGACAATAGAGACAATCTTCACGCCCGACACCTTGATGCGATGGTTCTTGCTGCTCACCTTCAGATTTGCCTGTGCATCGTTTGTCATGAAACGTATGCCGTCAGTTACATTGTCGCTTGACTTTATGGTAATGGTCTTGGTTTCAAATCCTTCTGACTCCACCTTGACCACGATGTCTCCGGCAGTGTCTGTCGTCTTCACAATGGTCTGTGCCCGTCCGTTGTAGAGCTTGGGCGAGTTGTTTCGGAAACTTTCCATGTCGTTTGGACATGCATTGCCGCTTGCAAGTATCACGCCCGGACCTTCAACACTGAAGTTCACCTTGCGCTGGGAGTCGTACACGACCTGACCGTCGGCATCCACGAGTTCTACGGTGACATAAGCCAAGTCGTTGTCGTCTGAAACCACGGAACTGCGGTCGGTCACGAGCCGCAATCCTACTGGCTTGCCTGTGGTCTTGAGGATGAAGCTCTCGCCTTCTTTCTCACCGTCGTACTCCACTGCCTTCAGTTCTCCCGGCTTGTAAGGTACGGAGAACCCTGCCCAGAAAGTGGAAGATGTGGTTTTAGTGCCTATGAGCTCGCCATTGAGATACAAACGTACTTGAGGAGAACGTGAATAGACATTCACGGTCACGTTTGTGCCTTCCTCGCAATCGATGTTCCAGCTCTGGTGCTCCAGCTGCCATCCCCATGATGAGATGCTCTGGTAAGTGCCTGATGGCGCAACTTCCTCTGCTGCCATCGTGATGGGCTTGCGGTGCCATACCACATCGCGGTAGTACGACTGCGGTTTCTTGGTGCCTATCAAGTCGATGTCACCACACCAGCCATTGAACCAAGGCCAACCAGGAGAGAAGGGTTGGTTTCCGCTCTTGCGGAACGAAGCGCTACCGATGCCGGCTTCTCCCAGATAGTCCATCGCTGTCCACACGAAGTCGCCTATCACGTAAGGATGTTTCTCTGCCAGTACCCAGTTTTCTGATGCACGCTTCGGATAGGTCTCCAGTCCCACCATCACACGGTCAGGATGAGAAGCATGGTCGCTCTCATACTTGTCGTAAATGTAGTTGTATCCGCCCACGTCAAGACTCTGGAATGCTTTCTCATTGTCTTCGCTCCATTTGTGGTTAGGACTGTCCCAAGCTGGAATGGCTGCGGTAAGTGCGCGTGTTGAATCGAGTGAAAGCACGGTGTTTCTCAGTCGTGCGGCAGCTGCCATGCCATCGGTAGTGATACGTCCGGGGATTTCGTTTCCCAAGCCCCACATTATTATACTTGGGTGGTTGCGGTCGCGTCGCACCATCACCTGGATATCGCGGTCGCTGAATTCAGCGAAGTACTGGTGGTAGTCGTCATTGTTCTTTGCCACGAGCCACTGGTCGAATGACTCCTCGAGCACAAGGATTCCGATGCTGTCGCAAGCATCGAGGAAATGTTCCGACACGATGTTGTGGGCAGTGCGCAGTGCATTGAATCCTTCACGCTTGAGCAAGGTGATCTTGCGGTTTTCGGCTGCATCATAAGCAGCAGCGCCGAGCAAGCCGTTGTCGTGATGCACACAACCTCCCTGCAACAGTATCTGCTTGCCATTGAGGACACATCCTTTCTCTGCGCTGAACTCAATGGTGCGCACACCGAAGCGGGTGGTCAGTTGGTCAGTGGTCTTGCCTCCGTCCACGCTCACTATGGCTCTGTAGAGATAAGGGTCTTCCGGACTCCACCGGTTAGGGTTGTCTATATGTAAGTTGAAGGTCAGGGCCTCCTCGCTGTTCTTGTCCACGCCCACGCTTTGCTTGGCGGTGGCCACTACCGTTCCGGCTTTGTCCTGCAAGGTGACGGTCACTTCAGCGGATGCTTTCTTCTTCTGCTCGTTCTTCACCAAAGTCTTCACGCATACATCTGCACGGTTGTCGGTGACATTGGGCGTATAGATGTAGTTGCTCCATGAATCGAGGTGGAGTCTGGGTGTTTTTATCAACCACACGTGGCGATATATTCCAGAGCCCGCATACCAGCGGGTGTTTACGCCCTGGTTTTCTACCTTCACGGTGAGGGTGTTGGGTTCTCCCGGCTTGTTGCAAAATTCAGTTGCATCAAACCTGAAGCTCTGGTAGCCGTAATGGTTGAAGTAGATCTTCCGTCCGTTCAACCACACTGTACTTTGGTTGTACGCTCCCTCGAAATAAAGCATGATGCGCTTGTCGGCATCGTCCTTGTCGAGGGTGAAGGTCTTCCGGTACCATCCTTCGCCGCCAAATGTGTAGCCGGTCTGACTACCGCCTGGAGCGTTCTTGGTGAAAGGGCCGACATTGTTTCCCGCTGCTGTAGCTGCTTCTGTCTCCACGCTCCAGTCGTGCGGCAGGTCAATGGTGCGCCAACCGCTGTCATCGAAAGATTCGCCAATAGCATCGGTCACGGTCCCATAGTGGAACTTCCAGTTTTTGTCGATACATGTTTTTCTGTCGCCTGCCTGCATGCCTGTTGCTGTCAACAAAGCCATGGCAAGGCAAAGTAGAGTCTTATGTTTCATATCGTCCGGTGTTATATATCTGTTAGTTTAGTTGTGAGTTCTATGTTCAATTTGCGAGTTCTATGTTCAGTTGACTGTAATGTCAAGGTTGCTGAATCCATCCGCAGTAGGCTTTCACGCTTGAGACTGAGGTCCGTTTGTGGAAGGTCGAACCGTCGGTTTGCATGATGTAGATGCCAGTCATGCCATCCCGTTGCCGGAAATTACCCTGCAGCACCACTCCGTCCACACTTGCAGAAGTATCGGCTGTCATGTCTACCACTACCCTGTCGAAAGTATAAGTGGAACGGCTTCCGTCTGTAGCCTTCACCACATAAGTCTTCCCGCGTTCAATGGACTTGACCGGGGTTGTAGTCACCACATAGTCGTTTCCATGTTGTGCTACTGCTGTTACTTCGCCTACCTCACTGAAATAAGCGGCAGTAGTGGTGCTGTCCACAGGGAACGGCAGACACAATGTAGTGTATCCGTCGGCTGCGACATTGCGTTTCAGCAGCACGTCAGCATAACTGTAACCCTGCACACAAGTCAGGTCGAAGTCTTCGCTCAAGGCTACCTTCTCAGGCTCACCCATTCCCTGGCACTCCACCGTCACTCCAGCAATACTTGTCCAGTCGTTCAGGTTTGTTCCGTCGGCAGTGATTCCAATCTTCAGTTGCTCTCCAGCCTTGACGGTGCATGTCACACTCAGCCGCTGCCATTTGTTCTGGGTGATGGCAACACGCTCGTCGTTCGCCATCAGCCAGAGTCCGCCGCCATATTGTCCTTTCTTGCTCGTGTCATTATATATCTGTCCGACCACGTAGGCCGACACAACATAAGTGCCGGGCAACAGACCGTCGACCGTCTGCCAAATCAAGTCGGCATTGGTAACCGGACTCCAGTACCATGATTCAATGCCCTTGCCGGCATACACGGAACTGTCGGCGCGCTATGCCTGGCAGGCCTCTGCCGCGC
>CAVHDN010000257.1:0-3489 GCA_963634315.1 Flexilinea sp.
AACGGTGACAGTGCCGTATTTCTTCAGCTCTGCTACAATGTCGTCAAGGTGCGAACTGTCGTCAATGCTCATTGACACACCAACTTCGGAAGTGCAGACCATGTCGATGGAAGTTTGGTAACTTTCGAATATCTCGAACACTTTGCGCAGGAAGCCAGTGGCCAAAAGCATCCTGCTGCTCTTTATCTTTATGGCTGTGATGTTGTCTTTGGCGGCTACGGCCTTTATCTTCCCTCGTTCAGTAATGTTGCTTATGGTTGTGCCTTCGGCTTCTGGCTCCATGGTGTTGAGCAGTCTGACGGGTATGCCGGCATACTTTGCGGGTTGTATGCATGTGGGGTGGAGAATCTTTGCACCAAAGTAGGCAAGTTCAGCAGCCTCCTCGAAATGCAGTTGGTGCACGGGTTGCGTCTTGTCAACCACACGCGGGTCGTTGTTGTGCATGCCGTCGATGTCTGTCCAAATCTGTATTTCCTCAGCTTTGATTGCCGCTCCTATAAGTGAGGCGGTGTAGTCGCTGCCTCCACGTTGCAGGTTGTCTATTTCACCGTATGCGTTTCGGCAGATGAAGCCTTGGGTGATGTACACTTGGCACCCCTCATTGTCTTTAAGTATGGCTGACAGCTTGCTCTTGATATATGAAGGGTCTGGTTCGGCGTTCTTGTCTGTACGCATGAAGTCGAGCGCCGACAGCAAAACAGCGTTTATGCCTTGCTCTTTCATGTAGTTCACCACCATGTTGGTGCTTATTATCTCACCTTGCGCAACAATGTTCTTTTCCTCAAAGCTTGTGAATAGTTCTTTGGTGAAAGTGCGCAGATAGGCGAATTCCTCGCGGAGAAACTCTTGTGTCGTGTCGCGCCATTCTTCGGTGGCATACAGCTCGAGCGTATGGTTCATGTACTTCTCTTCGAGCTTGTTTATCACCTCGTTGGCACCGTCTGGATTCTTCTTGTACAGATAGTCTGATATCTCTACGAGCGAGTTGGTTGTGCCAGACATTGCCGAGAGGACCACGAAAACTGGTTTGCCCGACGCTGTAACCAACTTGGTCACTTCCTTCATCCGTGCTGGTGTGCCAACGGATGTTCCTCCGAATTTCATTACGTTCATAATATCTCTGCTTTTCGTTTTTTTTGTTTTCAGCTTTATTATTGGTCGGCGTGTTCTAAAACCGCCTATATCTAAGACCACCTATACCGACAGGTCTTCCCTTGTGCTGTATGCTTGCTCCTCTTGCTGTGCCATGACATTGCCTTCTATACTGTCTTCGTCATCCTGCAAAGACAGTTTGTTGAAGTCTTTTGTTATCTCCTCCAAACGTCCCTCAATGCAACGGTAAACGATGCCGGGATACTTGTCCAGCAGAGGAATGTTGTGAGTGGTCATTATCACGGCTGTGCCGGTTTGCGAAATATCACGCAACAGTCTTATGATGTTTTCCGCCGTCTCAGGGTCGAGGTTCCCTGTCGGCTCGTCTGCCACAATCAGTCTGGGCTTGTTCAGTATGGCGCGTGCTATCGCCATGCGTTGTTGCTCTCCGCCTGACAACTCATGTGGCATCTTGTCGGCCTTGTCTGCCATGCCTACATCGGCAAGCACCTCAGCTATTCTTTTGTCAATCTCCTTTTTGTCTTTCCATCCCGTAGCCTTGAGCACAAAATGCAGGTTCTTATAGACTGTGCGGTCGCTCAGGAGTTGGAAGTCCTGGAATATTATGCCCATCTGACGGCGCAGTGTAGGTATGTACTTGCGCTTCAACCCGATGATGTTTGTATCGAGGACGTTTGCTTTTTCGGCTTCTTCGATGTCAAGTTCCATGTATATGGTCTTTAGGAGAGTGCTTTTGCCTGAGCCAACTCTTCCAATGATATAGATGAACTCTCCCTCGTCAACATGGAAGTCGATGTCTGCAAGTACCTGTTTACCGTCCTGCTGCGATATTTGGGCTTTTTGGTAGTCTATGAGCATGGTTTCAGAATAAGTAAAAACGTTTTAGTGTTTATGCCATTTAGGGTCGTGGCGCACCTGCAGTTCCTTTGCAAGGTCTTCAATGCGCAAGCCTTTCGATGTGAGCAGCACGATGAGATGGTAGAGCATGTCTGCTCCTTCATAGACCAGTCTCTCGTTGGTTCCGTTCACAGCTTCTATTACAGCCTCAAGTGCCTCTTCGCCAACCTTTTGCGCCATTCTGTTAAGGCCATCCTTGAACAGTGATGTGGTATAGCTGCCCTCTGGCATCTCCTCATGTCTCTTGTTTATGAAGTCCTGCAGTTCTGTGAGAAACAGCAACGGGTTGGCTTCGTTTGTTTCGCCCCAACAGGTGTCTGTTCCTGTGTGGCATACAGGACCGTGAGGGTGCACTTTTACGAGCAGTGTGTCGTTGTCGCAGTCGTTTTCGATGGACACGAGGTCAAGGTAATTCCCCGATGTCTCGCCTTTAGTCCAAAGGCATTTGCGCGAGCGGCTGTAGAATGTCACAAGGCGAGTGTCCATAGTCTTGTCGAAAGCCTCTTTGTTCATGTATCCAAGCATGAGAACTTTCAGCGTGTCGGCATCTTGTATGATGGCGGGAACAAGCCCGTTCGATTTGTCAAAGTCTATTTTCATTCCTTTATTCTTTCTTTTTATGTTATATGTTCTGTTTGTGATGCTACATGCGTACATCTATGCCTTCGTGGCGCAAGTATGATTTTAGTTGCTGAATGGGTATCTCGCCAAAGTGAAATACGCTCGCTGCCAAAGCCGCGTCGGCATGTCCAAGCTTGAAGGCGTCGCGGAAATGCTCCATCTTGCCAGCTCCGCCACTAGCTATTATGGGAATGGAAAGGGCGTCGGCCAATGTCGCGAGAGCCTCGTTGGCATAGCCTTCCTTCACTCCGTCGTGGTTCATGCTTGTGAACAATATTTCGCCCGCGCCGCGCTCTTGCGCTTCCTTGGCCCATTCAAGCAAACCACGTTCCGTACGTTTGCGTCCTCCCTCCACGTAGCAGTGCCAACCGTCCTCGTCTAAGCGGGCGTCAATGGCGCACACACACACTTGACTTCCGAACTTGCTGGTTATTTCGTCTATCAGCTGCGGTCTCCGTAATGCGGCACTGTTCACGCTCACCTTGTCGGCTCCTGCGTTGAGCAACCGTTCCACATCTGACAGTTCGTTGATGCCTCCGCCCACAGTGAAGGGAATGTTTATTTCGGCCGCCACGTGAGTGACCATGTCGGTAAATGTCTTTCGTCCCTCATGGCTTGCGGTGATGTCAAGAAACGCCAGTTCGTCGGCTCCCGCCTCGCTGTATGTCTTGCCAAGCTCCACAGGGTTTCCAGCCTTGCGCAGTTGCACAAAGTTCACTCCTTTTACCGTCTCTCCGTCCTTAACGTCAAGACAAGGTATTATGCGTTTTGCCAGTCCCATAGTTCTTTAAGGTTTATCTTCCCCTCGTATATGGCTTTGCCGAAGACCACAGCTGGAATGCCTTCACGCTCCAGTTC
>CAVHDN010000258.1:0-3479 GCA_963634315.1 Flexilinea sp.
TTCGCCTGTGGTCCCACCGATAGAAACCCAGTTGACGCCCGAGCCCTTGAGGGTGTGGACAAAGGGAGCAAGACCATCAGTATGGCAAATAGACGCTTCAACTCTTGTAAATGGTTTGCATGGTTTCTACGGCCTTGGCTGTTGTGAACATGCTTATGGTGCGTTGGCGGGCCGCTTCGGCATAGCGTACCCTCAAGTCGGTGTCGGTGAGCAGTTTGTCGATGGCGGATGCAAACGCCTTGGTGTCGCGCAACGGCACTTCTTCGCCTGTGGTCCCACCGATAGAAACCCAGTTGACGCCCGAGCCCTTGAGGGTGAACGTCACCGGCACACTGCGACAGTACATGGCTTCGGCCAAGGCTATGCCGAATGCCTCCGCCTTGGTGACAGAGGGAAAGGCGAAGATGTCGGCTGCGTGCGAATAGCATCGCAAGTCGTCGTCGGAGAGTCGGCCAAGGAAGTGCACGCGGTCGCTGTGCGGCAGAGTGTTGAGATAGGAATCGTGCGGCCCACTGCCTGCTATGAGTATAACGCAGTCGCCCTTGATGAACGTGTCGGCTTGTATGAGACAGTCTAGGCCCTTGTAGGGCACGTGACGTCCAGCGAAGAAAACGATGGGCTTACCGTTGTATTTGTCGCGTATGGCGGCTATACGCTCCTCGTCGCCCGCTTGCAGGTCGAAGTTGGACGTTATGAGTCCGTTCTGCGCCACTTTCACCTTAGCTCTATGTTTGCAGAGCGGGGCTGAATAGGGAATATAATTGGGACTTGTAGAGACTATTATGTCGGCTCTGCTGAGGATGTGGTCCTCAAAGGGTTTTATGGCATAGTAGGCCAGCCCTTTGGCCAGTATGTCGGAGTGCCAGTGCAGCACGAGCTTGGTCTGTTTGTCCATGAAGCCTGTAACCAAGGGATAGACAAACGGGTTGGGACAGTGCACATGCACGAAGTCGGGGGTGTAGTCCTTGAACAGTCGCCGCAGTACTTTCGGATAGGAGAAAGCCACATCCTGACTCATGAAGGAAAAGTTCACGGGCACGCGATATACTCTCACACCGTGCACATCGTCCTCGTGGTATTGCTTGTCTGTAGAGAAGCATATCACGATATTCCTATAGTCCTTCATGCCTTCAGCCAGATACATGGCGACCGTCTCTATACCGCCGAGGTCTGGATAGTAGTATTTGGAAACGTGAAGTATCGTTTTCATATGCTTTATAAACGTGATATTGCTACTTTTAGTATATGTGACCGTGTTTTTTCGGCTTTGCTTGCGTTACTCCAACGTAGTTTATGCCTCGCCTTTCTTTCGTCGGTAGCGAAGCTTCTGCGCGAAGTCGTTGCCGAAGATGTTCAGCAGGTGTTTCGCCATTTGAGTCGCCACGAGATAGCAATAGAAGAAGTGAGCCTGAAATACGTTGCCGCCGTTCTTTTTCACTATGTACAAATAGTCGTTCCTCTTCTTGAAGATGCTTGCACTTGTGGCCCCGCCTATTCTGAACGAGGCTATGTCGTGGTCAACGTGCTTGAATTTTGCTCCTTGCCGATAGGCGCGCATGAGGAACTCAAGGTCCATGGGATAGCGCACCTTGACATCGTAGAGGCCAAAACGGCTGTAGGCCTCTGTCGTGACGAACATGCCTTGATGGGCTACATGACAAAAGAGGGGTACCGTGGGAAACTTAGTGGAAGGCACTTCACGGCATCGGTAACCAGTGGCAGTGTTTTCTATAAGCACATTACCGCAATAGATGTCGTGCTCGCCGTCGTAAGCTTCATTGATGGCTTGCAAGGCGCCGGGAAGCATGATGTCATCGGAGTTAATGAAACAAACGACACGTCCCGTGGAGTGCTTTATGCCTTTGTTGAAGGCGTCGCTTATGCCCTTGTCCTTTTCCGACACGACCACACTGAAGTGTTGGCGATAGCGGTTGACGATGTCCATCGTGGCATCGGTTGACGCACCATCAATGATTACGTAGTCGAGGTTGTCGTAGCCTTGCGCCAACACACTCTTTATGGTGTCCTCGATGGTGCTGGCACTGTTGTAGCATACGGTCACTATGCTTATTCTTATGTTTTCCGCCATGCTTAATAGGTGTTGAGCAATAGAGAGATGTTGAAAAGAAGGCGGGTGTCCTTGCGGGCGCAGTCGTACTTGCTGTCGAAGCAGAGCTGCAGACGTTTCACCGCATTGTGCTTGGCACTAATGAACTTGTCGAGGAGCTTAGCATTGTCCGAGGTCATAACGTCAGAGAAGCCTTTTTTTATCTCGCAAGCCCGACGGTAGCGCGAGTGCTCCGAATGGACAAGACGGTCCAAGCGACGGTGCCACTCATGCCACTGCCCGCGTCCTTGGCCGATGGTGTTGGAGGTGTGCTGGCGGTAGAGTATATGCGGCGTCTTGTCGAAGAAGATGGCTGAACCCACGGCCAGTGCCACGCTATATACCCATACGTCGTGCATGGGGAGATAGGCGGGCATGTACTTGTTTACCATGTCGCGCAGTTTGCGGTTGAGCACCATGGTGCATCCGGGTACGAACTCATACACAAGCGACTCGCCGAATGTCAGCCGTGGATCTATCTCGACAATGCTTGTGGGATGGAGCTCGGCGTCGGTGAGTTGGGTGCGGCTGAAATAGAGTGCAGGACCGTCGGTTGTCTCAAGCATGTTGACGGCAGTCTGCAGTTTGTCCTTTTGCCAAAAGTCGTCCTGGTCGCAGAACGCATAGTAGTCGGCGTCGTTGGAGTCTCTGAGCAGATGCATGAAACTTAAGGCCGGCCCGAGATTGTCGGCCTTGTACCATTCAAGCTTACCCTCGCCTTTGTAGTCGTTGAGTATGCTTGTGGTATGGTCTTTGGAGCCGTCGTCCCTTACGAGCAGCGACACGTCAACTCCCGTCTGGCCGATGACGGAGTCTATCTGCTCCCTTAAGAACTTCTCTCCATTGTATGTGGACATTAAGACATTAACCTTTTTCGTCATGTGTGTAATGGTTGACTGTTGGTTGGCTTAAAATAGCATGTGATAAGAGGTTCACTCCTGCGCGGCATTTACATGCAAGTCGGCAGCGGTTTGCGAACGTCCCTTGAGCGACTTGACTTTCGCCACAGCATACTCCATGAACGTCATGCCGCCCGCCGCTTGCATCATGCGGAAGTGCGTCCAGTTGCGGTGGATGAAGTCGCGGAGGTTGCGAAGGCGGAAGGCCAGTGTGTATTTGCTCACATCGCCGGCTCCCAACACGTTGTCGGAATGTTGGCGATAGTCTATCAATGGTTTGTTGATGCAGTGCCTTACGCCATGCTCCGCCACTGTCCGCAGCGTCACCCAGGCGTCGTGCATCAAGGCTTTGTCGATGTTTCCGCCAAGAGCCGCATCTCTTGCCGCACGGTTGAAGAGCATGGTGCATCCGGTGGCCACGTCCTGCAAGGCATAGTCGTTGAAGCTGACGAGCCTCTCCGGACGTATTCCCA
>CAVHDN010000259.1:0-3477 GCA_963634315.1 Flexilinea sp.
CCGTGAAGCTGAACAACAAGACCGTGTCGCTTGACGACTTCAACAAGATGACGCGCGGCGAATAAAGGAGGGTCTTTTATAGGGACAGCCTGACAAAAGCACTTTGACTGATTGTGCTTTTTTAGGTCCTTATTAAATAAAAAACCTCATTTTATAAGGAGGTTATCGACTTTTTTTATTAATTTTGTTCCTAAGAACAGAAGAGATGGAAAATAAGGCCGATAACCTCCTTATCGTGTTTAACAAAAGAAACAAACAAGAAAACAATAATGAACGACTTCAGGAAGTATGCCACAAAACACTTGGGCATAAATGGAATGGTGTTTGACGACGTGGTAAGTTCACAGGCACAGTACCTAAATCCGTATATCCTTGAGGAGCGCGAGCTCAACGTGACGCAGATGGATGTGTTTTCGCGATTGATGATGGACCGCATCATCTTCCTCGGTACACAAATAGACGACTACACTGCCAACATACTGCAGGCACAGTTGCTCTTCCTCGACTCTAAGGATCCCGGCAAAGACATTTACATATACCTCAACTCTCCCGGCGGAAGCGTGACGGCTGGCCTTGGCATATATGATACCATGCAGTTCATCACCAGCGACGTCGCCACCTTGTGCACCGGCATGGCCGCCTCGATGGCCGCAGTGCTCCTCGTGGCAGGCACCGAAGGCAAGCGCTCGGCTCTGCCCCATAGCCGCGTGATGATACACCAGCCCCTTGGCGGCGTGCAGGGACAAGCCTCCGACATAGAGATAGAGGCTCGCGAGATAATGAAGTTCAAAAAAGAACTATACACTATCATAGCCGACCACTCCCATACACCTTTCGACAAGGTGTGGAACGACTCCGACCGCAACTATTGGATGACGGCCGAAGAGGCAAAGGAGTATGGCATGATAGACAAGGTGCTCACAAGACGAGGGGGCTCCAACGCCCAAGGTGACAACGACAAAGAAAGCAAGTGATGAGAAAGGTTTGCAGCTTCTGCGGACGCAGTGAGAAAGACGTGAAACTGCTCATAACGGGCATAAACGGCTATATATGTGAAGACTGTGCCTCGCAGGCCTATCAGATAGTTCAGCAGTCGGGCATTTATGGTGCAGGTGGCAAGGACAATCGCTACAAGGTGAAGAAGGTGCCCAAGCCCAAGGAGATAAAGGAACACCTCGACCAGTATGTAATAGGTCAGGACGAGGCTAAACGCTATCTGTCGGTGGCCGTCTATAACCACTACAAGCGGCTCCAGCAACCTGAGGACAGTGACGGTGTGGAGATAGAGAAGAGCAACATAATAATGGTGGGGGCAACAGGTACAGGCAAGACCTTGCTGGCGCGCACCATAGCGAAGCTGCTCGACGTGCCGTTCACCATTGTCGATGCCACGGTGCTCACCGAGGCTGGTTATGTGGGCGAAGATGTCGAGAGCATACTCTCGCGCTTGCTTCAGGTGGCCGACTACAATGTGCGTGCCGCTGAGCGAGGAATAGTGTTCATCGACGAGATAGACAAGATAGCCCGCAAGAGCGACAACCCCTCCATCACGCGCGACGTGAGCGGCGAGGGTGTGCAGCAGGGTTTGCTCAAACTGTTGGAAGGGACTATGGTGAACGTGCCGCCACAGGGTGGACGCAAGCATCCCGACCAGGAATACATACACGTGAACACACGCAATATACTCTTCATCTGCGGCGGCGCGTTCGACGGCATAGAGCGCAAGATAGCCCAGCGCATGAACACTCAGGTGGTGGGCTTCAACTCGGTGCAGAACGTGCGCAAGATAGACCAGGGCAACCTAATGAAGTACATCATGCCGCAAGACCTGAAGGCGTTTGGACTCATACCCGAGATAATAGGCCGCCTGCCGGTGCTCACCTATCTGAACCCGCTCGACAGAGAGGCACTTGCCCGCATCCTGCACGAGCCGAAGAACTCCATTATAAAGCAGTATGTCAAACTCTTCGAGATGGACGGCATAAAGCTTACGTTCAGCGACGACGCCCTGAAACTGATTGTCGATAAGGCGGTGGAGTACAAACTCGGAGCTCGCGGACTGCGCTCGATAGTGGAGACCATAATGAACGACGCAATGTTTGAGATGCCCTCGAGACGATTGAAGTCTTTTGAGGTGACACTCGACTACGCTCGTCAACAACTCGACAAATCACACCTCTTGAAACAGGAGGCCTGACCTCAACCCTCAAGCAATGTAAGTACGCATGACAGACGCAGTAAATCTTTTGGCGACATTGAAGAAGCATTTCGGCTTTGACAAGTTCAAAGGTGACCAAGAGGCCATCATCCGAAACGTGCTTGACGGCAACGACACCTTTGTGCTCATGCCCACGGGTGGCGGCAAGTCGCTGTGTTACCAACTGCCGGCGTTGCTTATGGAGGGTACAGCCATTGTCATATCGCCGCTGATTGCACTCATGAAGAACCAAGTTGACTTCATAAGCAACCTTAGCGATGTGGAGGGAATAGCCCATTATCTCAACTCCTCGCTTAACAAGGCGGCCATCGACCGTGTGCGCAGTGACATACGTGAGGGACGCACCAAGTTGCTCTATGTCGCACCGGAGTCGCTCACCAAAGAGGACAATGCCACGTTTTTCAAGAGCGTGAAGATTTCGTTCTATGCCATAGATGAGGCCCACTGCATATCGGAGTGGGGCCACGACTTCCGTCCGGAATACCGTCGCATACGTCCCATCATCAACGAGATAGGCAACGCTCCCATCATAGCTCTTACGGCCACCGCCACCGACAAGGTACGCACTGACATAAAGAAGAATCTCGGCATTGTTGACGCCAAGGAATTCAAAAGCTCGTTCAACCGTCCGAACCTTTACTATGAGGTGCGCCCAAAGACGAAGAATGTCGATAAGGACATTATAAAGTTCATTAAGCGCAATGCCGGAAAGAGCGGCATAATCTATTGTCTCTCAAGGAGAAAGGTGGAAGAACTTGCAGCAGTACTTTGTGCCAACGAGATAAAGGCTGCGCCTTATCATGCCGGCCTTGACACGGCCACGCGCTCGCAGACACAGGACGACTTCCTCATGGAGAAGTTCGATGTCATAGTGGCCACCATAGCCTTTGGTATGGGCATAGACAAACCCGACGTGCGCTTTGTCATACACTACGATATACCTAAGAGTCTTGAGGGCTACTACCAAGAGACGGGTCGTGCAGGACGTGACGGCGGCGAGGGCCTCTGCGTGGCGTTCTATTCCCACAAGGACCTTCAAAAGCTGGATAAGTTCATGGAGGGCAAACCTGTAGCCGAGCAGGACATCGGGCGACAGCTCTTGCAGGAGACGGCGGCTTATGCGGAAACTTCCGTATGCCGCAGGAAGATGTTGCTGCACTATTTCGGTGAGGAGTATGACAAGGACAACTGCCACAACTGCGACAACTGTCTCCACCCGAAAAAGAAGATTGAGGCTGGGCGTGAGCTTGCTATAGCCC
>CAVHDN010000260.1:0-3473 GCA_963634315.1 Flexilinea sp.
GCCTTCACCTTATCCGACTTCATCAGAGTGGTCACGTTCACCTCACCCACAGCTGAGGCGAAGTATTTGCCGCCGTGACGCTCGGTCACATCGCGCAGGGCACGTGTGGAACTGAGGTTGCTCACCGTATTGCCCGGAGTGTGACTCAGCACATAGTCGGCCACGCTCACAAGAGTGTATTCCTCACCGAACATGCGCCCGTCATCACAGATGAAAGCCAAGCGGTCAACGTCGGGGTCAACCACAATGCCCAAGTCGTATTTGCCGCTTGCCATCTCTGCCATTATTCCGCCTAGGTTCTTCTCAAGCGGTTCAGGGTTGTGGGCAAAGTCGCCTGTGGCCTCGCCGTTGAGAAAAGTATAGGAAACGCCAAGGCGATCGAGCAGTTTGGGCAATATTATGCCTCCCACACTGTTGATGGAATCGACGCAGACATTGAAGCCCGCCTTGCGTATAGCGTCAGCATCCACCAGCTTCAGGTCGAGCACGGCCTTGATGTGTTTCTCGTCGAAGGAGTTGTCCTCCGTGTAATGTCCCAACCGGTCAACATCTGCATACTCGAAGTCTTCCTTTTCAGCAATGTCGAGTACCTCGCCTGCGTCACTTTTGGTGAGAAACTCGCCCTCAGCGTTCAGCAGTTTCAGAGCGTTCCACTGTCGTGGATTGTGGCTTGCGGTGATGATTATGCCGCCGTCGGCTCCCGACATCCTCACGGCAAGTTCGGTGGTGGGCGTAGTGGCCAGACCAATGTCAATCACGTCGTAGCCCATGCCCATGAGCGTGCCGCAGACTATACGATTGACCATTGCGCCCGACAGGCGTGCGTCGCGGCCCACCACAATCTTGACTCCGTCGGCATTGCCGCTGCGCTTCATGAAGGTAGCGTAGGCTGTGGTGAATTTCACTATGTCGAGGGGATTGAGCGTGTCGCCAGTGCGTCCGCCTATGGTTCCCCTTATGCCCGATATTGATTTGATTAGTGTCATTGGACTTTATTTCTCTCTTTGATAAGTTATGATGTAGAAGCACGGATATACGCTTGACGAAGCATAGACCTGTCCTTGTGAGTGAGGCACAATGAGCTTCACCTTGGCTATCTCATTGTCGGAGTCGGTCTGTCGGCCGAGGTTTATGTAGGTGAACGGCACGAGCCAACCCGTGGGTACCGACGTTGAGCTGTAGGTGCTGTACATCACGCCGCTGGCGAACGTTCCGGTGTAGGTGCTGCCCTGACGCGTCACGGTCATCTTGTCGTAGTTGCGCGCGCTCTCGTCGTTGCGCGACTGTATGACTTTGTCCAGAATGTTGTATTCCAAATAGCGGCAAAGAATGTTCACCGCCTTGTTCTCCTCAAGAGGGCTGCCGCATCCGCGACGCACAATCTGCATATATACGCCGCTGTTGTCGAGATAGACATACTCGTTCTTCTCCACACTGGTGGAGTCGCCTTGGTTGTGGAATTGCGCCTCGCTTATTACCGTGATGGAGGAGTCATTTATGAATGTGCTTATGGCGTTGCGTTCCTTCTCTTTCTTGTCGCCGTAGGTCTCATAGTCGTCGCAAGCCGCGAAGAGCGTTGCAGCCAAGAGCGCCAAGAACGGCAAAGTCCTGTTCATTCTCATTGTTATGTTGTTCTTGTTCCTTTAGGTTTGGCAAAATTACAAAAAATGTCATTGAGACCATTAGCCGTTACATTACTTTAACGCACTTTCAAAGTGCAGCAAGGCACGCTTGGTCACCTCTATAGCCTCCTCCATGCTGCAGTCGAGCCGTCCTCCCGACGCGTTGAGGTGGCCGCCGCCATTGAAGAAAGCCTCCGCCACCTTGTTGCACGGGAACTTATCTACGCTGCGCAGGCTCACCCACACGGTGTTGTCGCGCTCGGTGTCCTCGCGTAGCGATATTGACAGTTTCATGCCCTTTATCTGCAGAGGCATGTTGACGAGCCCCTCAGCGTCGCCTTTCACGAAATGGAAGCGCCGCAGGTCGTCACGCGTCAGGGCGAAGAAGGAGGCGTGGCGCTCTTGGTCAACCACAAGTAGCTCATAGAGCACATAGCCAATGAGGCGCATGCGGTTCTCGCTGTAGTTGTTATATACGTTGCGGTAGATCTTGTCCTTGTCAATACCCTTGGACAACAGCATGCTTATGGCGAAGAATATTTCCGGACGGGTGCTGTTGTAGGTGAAGCCGCCCGTGTCGGTCATCATGCCGCAGTAGATGGGCACGGCGAAGCTTGTGCCGAGCTGCTCGAAAGCCCCCATCTGCCACACTATGTTGAACACCAGCTCGCACGTGGAGCTGAAGTCGGGGTGCGACACAAGAAGCGCACAGTCCATGCCGGGCTGCAGGTGATGGTCTATCATGACCTTTGCGGCATGGCTGCGGGTGATGGCGTCGGCCATCTGGTCGGTGCGGCTCGCGCAGTTGAAGTCGAGGCAGAACAGGAGGTCGCAGTCGCCCAAGAGAGCGTCGGCCTCGGCCGTGTGCTTGTCGTAGCGCACTATCCTGTGAGTACCTGGAAGCCATTGCAGGAAGTCGGGATACTGGTCGGGAATGATGATTGAAGGGTCCTTGCCCATCAGTCGGAGACAGTCGGCCCAGCCCAAGCAAGAGCCTATGGCGTCGCCGTCGGGGTGCACGTGGCAGCACACCGCTATGTTGTCGCTCTGGGCAATGAGCCGCTTCAGCAGCTCAAGCTCGTTGTTTGACAGGATTTCTTTCAGCATAATGTTTGCAAAGGTAGCACTATTTGTTCAAACGGCAAAGACTAAGCGGTGAAGACGTGCTACCGTTACAGTCAGACCAAATATCGACATGGCCATGCTTTTGTTTGCATTTTCCGCACATTCACAAGCATTTACAAAAAAAATAGGAGACAAACACCTGTGATTGATGTTTGTCTCCTATTCTATTGTGCAAGGGCCATAATCCTTATGGTCCAAATATGTTTGGTGAGTTCCCTTTAGAGCTTAAACTTGTAGCCCAAAGTAACCTGTACTAAGGTGTTGTTCACATCGTCTGTCTTGTACACATCCGTGCAGCCGAGTACGCCTCTAACATCAAGGCAAATGTTCTTGAACTCGTAAGACACGCCGACAGGAATGGAAAAGTCAAACGACTTAGTGTAGCTGCTATAGTCAATCTTTTCGCCTTCAATCTTATGGTTGGAGCCGGTCTTGAATCCCGGCTGAATACCTGCCTTCACAGCAAAACCTTTGAACAAATAGAAATTGGCGAGGATGGGCACGTTGATGTATTGCACGTTCCACGTACCGTAGTTGACGTAATCATCGCCCTTTGCACCCTGGTCGGAGTAAAGGAAACCTGCGCTGATGCCGATGAGCGAAGAAGCGTGATACTCGCCTTCTACGCCGCATACAAATCCCGTCTTGTAGTCAAGGTAGCCCGAGGACATGGTAGCGAAGTTGAGACCTACCTTGGGTTGAACCGTAATGTCACCTGCTGAATAC
>CAVHDN010000261.1:0-3465 GCA_963634315.1 Flexilinea sp.
GGGTACGGTGGGTTTCTGCCACGTTCCATTGAACACTTGTATGGTAGTCTTTTGGCAGTTTGGTGCAGCATCAACAGCCTTTTGCACATCGAAGAAGTCACCGCACCCGTTCTTCGCCACAGCGAAGTCGTAGCAGACGCGATGCTTCTTGAGTGCAGGTATTTCCTTAGCAACGGCATCAGCAAGCAACTTTGCCACCACATGGGCACCTTGGAGGTTGTAGTGGGTGTTGTCTTGTCGCCCTTTGGGTATGGAAGGCTCTTCACCAGGCAAGAACCACATGTGAAGCTTCTTTGACTCCTCGCGCCCCAAGCCCTGCTCCAACTCGTGGGTTATGGCATTGGCATCGACAAAGACCACGCCCATCTCCTTGGCCACATTGCGCGGGGAGTAGCGATAGTCGCCATGTGTGTCGTAGAGGGTGTCGCCCTCCTGCGGAGCCACCTTTGCGCCAGTAGTGTTGCGCAGTGCCTCGTCGTCGTCGTTCTTGGGCGTCTTCTTGAAGAAGTTGCGGCGCACCACACAACTGAAGAGCACAGGCGTGCCTCCCTTCTCCCGCGTCTCCCGCACAAACTTGCGCAGGTTTTCGTCGAATGTGGTGCCGGGGTCAGTATGGCGGTCGGCCTTGGGCTTCTCGTCGTTGTGGCCGAACTGTATGAAGACATAATCGCCGGACTTTATCAGCTCCACGACCTTCTGCCAACGTCCCTCGTTGATGAAGCTCTTCGACGAGCGTCCGTTCACTGCGTGGTTATCGACCTTTATCCCATCGTCGAAGTAGCACTGCAGCACCATGCCCCATCCACGTTCAGGATTGCCGTGATTGATGTTCTTGTTGGCCATGGTGGAGTCGCCAATCATGAATATCGTTGGCACATGGTCTTGCTTAAAGGCCGTGAGCACCAGCAGGAGCATTGCAGCCAAGGTGATGTTTCTGAGTTTGTTCATTGCCTATGCTTTATGCTGTATCAATCCTGACAACTCGTCGGGAGCCACCAGCAGTTGTTCGCCCGTAGCCATGTTCTTGAGCGTGATTTTGCCTTCAGCCATCTCGTTCTCGCCAGCAAGAGCCACGAAAGGAACCCTCTTGGCGTTGGCATATGACATCTGCTTCTTCATCTTCACGCTGTCGGGATAAATCTCGGCACGTATCCCCGCCTTGCGGACCGCTGCCGCAATGGGCATGCAATAGGCAGTCTCCTTCTGGCCAAAGTTGATGAACAGCAGCTGGGTGCCCCCCACGGCCTCTTTGGGGTAAAGGTCGAGTGCGTTGAGAACATCGAATATGCGGTCGGCTCCGAACGATATGCCCACGCCGCTAAGGCCAGTCATGCCAAAGATGCCCGTGAGGTTGTCGTAGCGTCCGCCTCCCGTAATGCTCCCCATGGGCGTGTCGAGAGCCTTGACTTCGAAGATGGCTCCGGTATAGTAGTTGAGTCCGCGCGCAAGGGTGAGGTCAAACTGTATTTCATTTTTCAGTCCAACGGCCTTCAAGGTGTCAAGTATGAAGCGTGTCTCCTCCACTCCCTTCAGTCCTACAGCACTGTCATTGAGCACGTCTGACATTACGGCGAGCTTCTCGTCGTTGGTGCCGCTAAGCGAGATGATGGGCTGGAGCTTGGCCACGGCCTCGCAGGAAAGGCCGTTCTCGCAAAGTTCTGCGTTCACGTTGTCAAGGCCTATCTTGTCGAGCTTGTCAATGGCCACCGTAATGCCAACAATCTTGTCGGACGCACCAATCACCTCGGCCATGCCGGTGAGTATCTTGCGGTTGTTTATCTTTATCTGCACTCTGACGCCGAAGCGCGAGAACACCGTGTCAACAATCTGCATCAGCTCAACCTCGTTGAGCAAGGAGTCGCTGCCAACCACGTCGGCATCGCACTGGTAGAACTCGCGGTAGCGGCCCTTCTGCGGTCTGTCGGCACGCCAAACGGGTTGTATCTGGTAGCGCTTGAAGGGCAGCTGAAGCTCGTCTCTATGCATCACCACATAACGGGCGAACGGCACGGTGAGGTCGTAGCGCAATCCCTTCTCGCAAAGGCGTGCGGCCAGATGGAGCGAGTCGCGCTGCTGCAGGTCGTTGTCGTCAACCTTCGACATGAAGTCTCCACTGTTGAGAACCTTAAACAGCAGCTTGTCGCCCTCTTCGCCATACTTTCCCATAAGGGTCTGAAGGGTTTCCATGGCAGGGGTCTCTATCTGCTGGAAACCGTAAAGGGCATAAACCGAACGAATGGTGTCGAATATGTAGTTGCGCTTGGCCATCTCTATCGGTGAGAAGTCGCGCGTGCCTTTGGGTATGCTTGGTTTCTGTGCCATTACTTCCTCACTATCGTTTGGTCTCTGTCGGGACCTATTGATATTATCTTTATCGGAGTCTCCAGCTCGGCCTCAAGGAAAGAGATGTAGTCCTTGAACTCCTTGGGGAATTGCTCCTCTGAAGTGAACTTGGTCATATCGGTCTTCCAGCCTGGCAGCTCCTTGTATATGGGCTCTATGTCTTCTTCAATGTTGTAAGGGAAGTAGTTGATGGTCCGTCCCTTATGCTTGTAGGCTACACATGCCTTTATAGTGTCGAAGCCGTCGAGGACATCGCTCTTCATCATAATGAGCTGAGTGACGCCGTTTACCATGACGGCATACTTCAAGGCGACAAGGTCTATCCAACCGCAACGGCGCTCACGGCCAGTCACTGCACCATACTCGTGGCCCAACTGACGCATTCTGTCGCCTGTCTCGTCGAACAGTTCGGTGGGGAAAGGTCCTGCGCCCACACGAGTGCAATAGGCTTTCATTATGCCATACACCTCACCAATCTTGTTGGGACCGATGCCCAGCCCGACGCAAGCGCCGGCACAGATGGTGTTTGAAGAAGTGACAAACGGGTAAGAGCCGAAGTCAACGTCGAGCATGGTGCCCTGAGCACCCTCGCAAAGTATGCTATTGCCGTTTCTAAGATATCCGTTTATCTCGTGCTCGGAATCGACAATCTCAAACCGGCGCAGATACTCGATGCCCTCCATCCACTTCTTTTCAACTTCGGTTATGTCATACTCATAGCCCATCGACTTGAGGATGGCCTCATGGCGAGCCTTGTGCTCAGCATATTTTTGGGCAAAGCCATCGAAGATGTCGCCCACACGCAAACCGTTGCGCGACACCTTGTCGGTATAGGTGGGGCCTATGCCCTTGCCTGTGGTGCCCACCTTGCTCTTTCCCTTGGCCGCCTCGTAGGCAGCGTCGAGCACTCTGTGGGTCGGTATAATGAGGTGCGCCTTCTTGGAGATGTGCAAACGGCTGCGCAAGTCGTGGCCGCTCGCCTCAAGGGCTTTGGCCTCTTCCATGAACAAGTCGGGCGCAAGCACAACTCCATTGCCTATTATGTTGGTCTTGCCTCCTTGAAATATTCCTGAAGGAATGCTTCTCAGAACATACTTCTGTCCTTCAAACTCCAACGTGTGC
>CAVHDN010000262.1:0-3464 GCA_963634315.1 Flexilinea sp.
TGCCTGACCTGAACGAGAGTCATCAGAAGTTCAGCGCCAACAAGAAGGGCGAGATACGTTTTGGTCTGGGAGCAATAACTGGCGTGGGCGCAAAGGCCGCCGATGCCATTGTGGAAGAGCGTGAGGCCAACGGCCCCTACAAAGACATCTACGACTTCATACAACGCGTCAACCTGAATGCGGTAGGCCGCAATGTCGTTGAAGCCCTTGTGCTCAGTGGCGGGTTCGACAGCTTCGGCAAGATGAACCGTGAGGACTTTTTCGCCGTAAACTCCAAAGGAGAAACGTTCATTGAAACCTACGTCCGCTATGGCCAACGGTACAAAGCGGGGATAGACCAGATGAAGAACTCGCTGTTCGGAGGAGACAATGCGGTGGAGATAGCCAAGCCGCCAATACTCAAAGGCGAACGATGGAGCGACATTGAGCGACTTAATAGGGAGCGGAAGCTTGTGGGAATATACCTCTCGTCGCATCCGCTTGACAGTTACCAGCTCATCTTGGACAACTTCTGCAACACCACATGCGACCAGCTCAAGGACGTGAACGCCCTAACCGACCGCGAGACGGTGACCTTTGCTGGCATTGTGACCAAGGCCGTTGAGAAGGACACCAGAGACGCAAAGAAGATGGGGTATGTTACAATAGAAGACTTCAGCGGCTCCGGGGAGTTGGTTCTCTTTGGCGAAGAATGGGCATGCAACAAAGGGTTCTTCACCATGAGCAGCGCAATACACGTAATAGCGACATGCCAGCCACGCTTCCCCAACTCGACAAACTACAGACTGAGGATTCAGCACATAGAGTATCTGCAGACCTACAAGGAGAAAGCCATCAACAGGTTCACTATATCCATAGACTCCGACAAGCTCGACAACCAGGTGGCGTTGGAACTGAACGAACTGGCACGTAACAACACAGGCGACACTCCTTTGTTCTTCCAGATATACGACGGGCGAGGCAAGAACCATGTGTTGCTGAAAAGCACCAACAGCAAGATTAACGTGAACAAGAAACTGGTGTCGTTCATTGAGCAGACTCCTGCACTCGACTACAAGTTAAACTGACGACGGTAAGTCTCTTCACGCAAGGCCAACGATAAGCTGCGCGTAAGATTGACAAGGCACAACAACGAAACAACAATATCAACATCAATAAATTACAAACAACAAGAACAATGGAAGTAACAATCACAAACGAAAACTTCGAGACTCTGAAAAATGGCGAACAGCCATTAGTAGTGGACTTTTGGGCTACATGGTGTGGTCCGTGCCGTACCATTGCCCCTATCATCGAGGAACTGGCCAAGGAATATGACGGACAAATAACCGTGGGCAAGTGTGACGTTGAGGACAACGACGACATCGTGGCCGAGTTCGGCATACGCAACATTCCCACTCTTCTGTTCTTCAAGGGCGGGCAAGTGGTTGACAAGACCGTAGGCGCACTCTCCAAGGCAAAGATTGAAGAGAAATTCAAAGCTCTACTGTAGCCATGGCCAGCATTGACGACGAACTGCGCATTGACGACGAGGAGAATGCGCGCGAGATAGAGTTCATACGCGAGCAGTTGCCATCGGAACTGAAAGACAAATTCAGCGAGGCCGACTTGCTGTTCATGCTCGACACCATCGTTGACTACTACTTTGAGAGTGGCGTTCTTGAGGCGGAGCCTGACAAAGAAGGCTACATCGACATAGACATGCAAGCCGTGGCCGACCATGTGAGCAGGAAGATAAGCGAAGAGCGGCACTTGGAGTTTGACTCCTCTGAGGTTTTCTTCGTAGTGCAGGCCGACATGGACTTTCAAGAACAAGACCTTTAAACGCAAGGTCTTGTACCTATATTGCCAAGCGCCCCAGTTCCTAATGCAGAACTGGGGCGCTTTATTGTTGCATGAACAACACTTTCCTTCAGTTTGGCTGACACTTCCGCCCGCATGTGTCGTGAGGCGACAATCAGAGCGACACCGTGCGGCTGCCGTCGGCGTTTTCCTTTATCATCACGCGCACTGCATCCTCGGGCAGAAGCTCTTCCACAAGTTCCGGCCACTCTATGAAGCACACGGCACCACTATAAAAATAGTCCTCATAGCCCATGTCATACACCTCTTCAAGCTTTTTAATGCGGTAGAAGTCGAAGTGATAGACAAGTTCGCCTGTCGTTTCGGCGCGATACTCATTGACTATGGCAAACGTGGGCGAGGTTATCACGTCGTCTATGCCCATCTCCTCACACACCGCCTTGATGAATGTGGTCTTGCCAGCTCCCATCTTGCCGTAGAAGGCAAACACTGTGGCCTCGCCCATGGCGGCTACAAACTGTTTAGCAGCATCGTGTATGCTGTCGATGTTCTCTATCCTTATGTCCATGATTGGTGTTTTTATCTTTTCTTTCCTGTCATTGTTATCAGCGGTATCATCATCTCCTCCATGGAGATGCCGCCGTGCTGGAAGGTATCCTTGTAGTACGACACGTAGTAGTTGTAGTTGTTGGGATAGGCGAAGAAGGAGTCGCCCGTGGCAAAGACATAGCTGGTGCTCAAGTTGGGCGCAGGCAGAAACGCCTTGTGCGGGTCGCGTATGACAAACACGTCCTTGCTGTCGTAGCTGAGGTTCTTGCCAAGCTTGTAGCGCAGATTGGTGTTGGTGTTGCGGTCACCTATTATCTTCACCGGTTTACTAGCGCGAATGGAACCGTGGTCGGTGGTGACAATCACCTTGCAGTCGGTCTGCGACAGCAGTTTGAAGAAGTCGGAGATGACCGAGTGACGGAACCAACTGAGCGTTATGCTGCGGTAGGCCGACTCGTTGTTGGCCAACTCACGCACCATTTTCGACTCCGTCCTGGCATGGCTGAGCATGTCGATGAAGTTGAACACCACCACGTTCAGGTCGTTCTTGCCCAACTGCCGGAACCTCTGCATGAGCTTCTCCGCCCCGTTTGAGTCGTTTATCTTGCTATATGAGAAAGAGTCATGGCGGCGATAGCGGTCGAGCTGCGTCTGTATGAGCGGCGCCTCGTTGAGGTTCTTCCCGTCCTCTTCGTCCTCGTCAACCCACAAGTCGGGAAACATGTCAGCAATGCTCTTTGGCATCAGTCCACTGAATATGGCGTTGCGGGCATACTGCGTGGCGGTGGGGAGAATGCTGAAATACACCTCCTCGTTGATGTCGAACGCATCGCCTATCTCCTTGGCCACCATGCGCCACTGGTCGTAGCGGAAGTTGTCGAGCACAATGAGACACACCTTTTCGCCGGCATTGAGCAGAGGAAACACCTTCTTCTTGAACAGTTCCGGACTCATGAGCGGATGGTTGTCGCCCGTGTGCCCCGGCGCAAGCTCCGCCACCCAGTCCATGTAGTTGTTCTTCACGAATTTGGCAAAGCCGTTGTTGGCCTCCTCCTTCTGCATGCGCAACATCTCGGTCATGTTGCTGTCGGTACTGCTCAGTTCAAGTTCCC
>CAVHDN010000263.1:0-3456 GCA_963634315.1 Flexilinea sp.
CACCATACCTACGACAAAAGGAATAAAACGCATTAAGTAATAAGCGATAATCAAAAAACATAAAAGTTATGAACGACAAGAATGTTATGAACAAGGCGGCGGACAACATCCGCATTCTCGCCGCATCAATGGTTGAAAAGGCTAAATCGGGACACCCCGGAGGCGCAATGGGAGGCGCTGACTTTATCAATGTGCTCTTCTCGGAGTTTCTTGTGTATGACCCGGAATGTCCCTCTTGGACAGGCCGTGACCGTTTTTATCTCGACCCAGGCCACATGTCGCCCATGCTCTATTCAGCACTTGCACTCCAAGGCAAGTTCACTCTCGATGAGCTGAAGCAGTTCCGTCAGTGGGGCTCGCCCACGCCCGGCCACCCGGAGCGTGACATTGAGCGCGGCATAGAGAATACATCTGGTCCACTCGGACAAGGACACACGTTTGCAGCTGGTGCAGCAGTAGCCGAGAAATTCCTTGAGGCACGCCTTGGCAAAACACCCATGCAGCACAAGATTTACGCCTATATATCTGACGGTGGTGTGGAAGAGGAGATTTCTCAAGGCACTGGCCGCATAGCTGGCATACTAGGTCTGAACAACCTCATCATGTTCTATGACTCAAACGACATTCAGTTGTCAACGGAGTGCAAGGTGGTGATGCAAGAAGATACAGCCGCAAAGTACAAGGCATGGGGATGGAACGTTGTCACCATCAACGGCAACGACCCAGACGAGATACGCAAGGCTCTGAAAGACGCACAGAGTGAAGAGAAGCGTCCTACACTGATTATAGGTAAGACCGTAATGGGCAAGGGCGCATTGCGTGCCGACGGTACAAGCTATGAGCACTGCATAAACACACATGGAGCTCCCCTTGGTGGCGATGCCTACATCAACACCATTAAGAATCTCGGCGGCAATCCCGACGAGCCGTTCACCATATTCCCCGAAGTGCAGGAACTGTATGCCGCACGTCGCGAGGAACTGAAGAAGATAGTTGCCGCACGTCGTGAAGAGGAAAAGAAATGGGCAGAGAGCAACCCCGACAAGGCTGCGTTGCTGGCTGAATGGTTCAGCGGAAACGCCCCCAAGGTGGACTGGAGCGAACTGGTACAGAAGGAAGGCTCGGCTACACGTGCCGCCTCTGCAGCTTGCTTGGGCGTGCTGGCAGAGCAAGTGCCCAACATGGTGTGCGCTTCTGCCGACCTGTCCAATTCCGACAAGACCGACGGTTTCTTGAAGAAGACTCACTCGCTGGACGCAGACGACTTCACAGGTGCCTTCTTCCAGGCAGGTGTGAGCGAGTTGACCATGGCTTGCATGTGCATCGGTATGTATCTGCACGGTGGGGTAGTGCCCGCTTGCGGCACATTCTTCGTGTTCTCCGACTACATGAAGCCTGCAGTGCGCATGGCTGCACTGATGGAAGTGCCCATCAAGTTCATATGGACTCACGATGCATTCCGCGTTGGCGAGGACGGCCCAACCCACGAGCCTGTTGAGCAAGAGGCACAGATACGCCTTATGGAAAAACTCAAGAACCACCACGGCAAGGACAGTGTGCGCGTGTTCCGTCCGGCAGATGCCGACGAGACTACCGTTTGCTGGGCCATGGCAATGGAAAACATGGAGACTCCGACAGCTCTCATCTTCTCGCGTCAGAACATAGCCAAACTGCCAGCCGGAAACGACTACGAACAAGCACGCAAGGGTGCTTACATCGTGGCAGGGTCTGACGCCGACTACGACATCATACTCCTTGCAAGCGGTTCTGAGGTCTCAACCCTTGTGGCTGGTGCTGAGCTTCTGCGCAAGGACGGTGTGAAGGTGCGCATTGTAAGTGCTCCTTCCGAGGGACTGTTCCGCAGTCAGAGCAAGGACTATCAGGAGAGCGTGCTTCCCAAGGGAGCTAAGGTGTTCGGCATGACCGCCGGTCTGCCTGTTACACTTGAGGGACTTGTTGGAGCCAATGGCCGTGTATGGGGCATGCCAAGCTTCGGCTTCTCTGCACCCTACAAGGTTCTCGACGAGAAGTTGGGCTACACTGGCGAGAACGTGTATAATCAAGTGAAGGCTTTCTTGGCCGAATAATGTTGAAGGTGGCTTGTAAAGACCACCGTGATTAATACATTTGACATGGAAATAAAGACAGTGGGAATAGCCAGCGACCATGCTGGCTTTCCCCTCAAGAAGTTTGTAGTGGAATACCTTGAGCGCCACGGCTACCCCTACAAGGACTTTGGCACATACAGCGACCTTAGCTGCGACTATCCCGACTTTGGTCACGCCTTGGCTGAAGGTGTTGAGAGCGGCGAGGTGTATCCCGGCATTGGAATATGTGGAAGCGGTGAAGGCATAAGCATGACGCTCAACAAGCATCAGGGCATACGCGCCGGACTGGCGTGGACCCCCGAGATTGCTCACCTTATACGCCAGCACAACGATGCCAATGTGCTTGTGATGCCCGGCCGTTTCATCGACAACAAGACGGCAGAGGCCATCATGGACGAGTTCTTCAAGACCACCTTTGAGGGCGGGCGTCATCAGCTGCGCGTAGAAAAGATTCCTTTGAAGAAAGATTGACGCACTGCTTTTAGTGCGCGGGCAGTTCTCCGCCTGTGTTACGGCCGACTATTAATGACCGTCGCAGACTGTTATAGCCCATGTAGTTATATCCCCTATAAAACAAGCGGCCAAGCTAACGCAGACGATAAGTCAGCCGTTAGCTTGGCTGCTTCTTTCTTCACTTACGCCAAATGATATTCCAGCAGTCCGTCCATAGGACTCTTCACTACTCGGCCCATGGTATAGCCCTCAGCGGCTGCAGCTTCGGCGAGTAAGGGAGCATAGTGATAGGCTATGCTACCCACGGCTCCAACGGGAATGTCACGACGACCGTAAGCGGCCATGTTGCGAAGGAAGAAACTGCGGAAGTTGCCTACGACAATGTCGTGTACCTCTTGGCAGTCCACACGGCTGAGTATATGAGGCGAGAGCGACGCAAGAAAGCGGTTGGCCAGTGGTTCACGATACACGCGCTCTATCACGCCATCGAGCGTAAGGCCTGTGTCGGCCAGAAAGCCATCGGCCACGGCCTTGGGCAGAAAGCCCTTGAACAGAGCGTTGACAAACAGTCGGCCGAGCACAGCTCCACTGCCCTCGTCGCCGAGGATGTAGCCCAAGGGTGGAGTGTTCATCACCACACGCTCGCCGTCGTATAAGCACGAATTGGCTCCCGTGCCCAATATGGCCGCCAAGCCCATGTTGCGCCCACACACAGCTCTTGCTGCTGCGAGCAGGTCGCCGTGGGCCTCTACCACGCTTGCCTTGGGGAATGCGGCCGAAAGCAGTCGCCTCATGTCGTCTTGCTTGTTAGCGCGACAACCGCTCCCATAGAAGAACACTGCCTCCGGCTTCGTTCCGTCCAAGTGCGGAAGCAGCTCGTTGGCCACTACAACCT
>CAVHDN010000264.1:0-3406 GCA_963634315.1 Flexilinea sp.
CGGTGATTGAGGTGGGTGTGAATGTGCCTAACGCCTCGGTGATGGTCATTCTCGACGCACAACGTTTCGGTCTGTCGCAGCTTCACCAGCTCAGGGGACGTGTAGGACGCGGGGCGGAGCAGTCCTACTGCATACTCGTAACGCCTTACAAGCTGAGCGACGACACAAGGAAGCGCATTGACATAATGTGCGAGACAAACGACGGTTTCAGGATAGCCGAGGCAGACTTGAAACTGCGTGGACCTGGCGATCTGGAAGGAACACAGCAGAGCGGCATGGCATTCGACCTGAAGATTGCCGATATAGCACGAGACGGACAGTTCGTACAAATGGCGCGCGACGAGGCTCAACGCATAATAGAGGCCGACCCGATGGGCGAAAATCCGGAATATGCCGTGATGTGGAACCACCTCAAGGAGCAAAAGAAAAACGGCATAGATTGGGCTGCAATATCCTAAACGAAGGTCCCAAAATCAGGTCTTAAAATATAAATGTACTGTAAACCAATATGTTAAAACCGACAAAAAGAGTGTTAATAGAGCACTCTTTTGTGGAATATTAATTACCTTTGCATCGTTATTACTACAAAGAAGGGTATAATACCGCCTTAATTGGATTGTAATTACCGCTGTTATCCCTTATAACAGATGTGCTTTTGGTGCACAAATCAAAACAGTTCTTATGATTATAAACAAACTTAAGCCTATTGCGGCTCTGATATTTTCGGCATTGTGCAGCGTCCCTGTCTTGGGACAAGACCTCTTAGCCAATCAAGCCCCAATAGATAGAAAAATGAAAGCCGTTGACTCGGTGGCGTTGAGCAGAATCATTCAAGCAGAACAGTATGAGTCGCCCGCAGCAGACTTGTATGACGACTGGAACAACCATTATGCTCACAAAGCGACCGCCCTGCCCGACTCTTTCAGAATAGACCTACGTCACTTTTGCATGCCGACCCCAAGCCGCATCATTACATCCAATTTCGGTAGCCGTTGGGGACGTCAGCACAAAGGGCTCGACATTAAAGTATATATAGGTGATACCATCCGCGCCGCTTTCTCAGGCAAAGTGCGTATGGTGAAATATGAGGCAGCTGGCTATGGCAAATATGTGGTGATACGCCACGACAACGGTTTGGAGACCATATACGGGCACATGTCAAAGCAGTTGGTGAAAGAAGATCAGGAGGTGCGCGCCGGCGAGCCCATAGGACTGGGCGGAAACACTGGACGAAGCACGGGTTCGCATCTACATTTCGAGACTCGTATATGTGGCTTTGCGCTCAATCCTGCGCTCATGTTCGACTTCCGCAACCAAGATGTGGTGAACGATTTCTACACATTCCGTCGCAGCACCTATGACAAGGAGTCTGTAGCAGCCACTCGCCTGCGTGGTGTTGGAGGGAAAAAGGTTAGCGGCGACTCTGACGACGACATCGAGTTGACTACAGCCGCACCTGCCGCATCCTACGCTACGGATGTCCGTTTCCACAAAGTGACTTCGGGAGAGACTTTGGCAAGTATTGCCCGCAAGCGTGGAACCACGGTTGACGCCCTTTGCAAGCTCAACCGAATAGGCAAGAACATACGACTGATGCCAGGACAGATATTGAAATACAACTAAAAGAAGACATAGACACACAATGGGAATGGGATTTGCAGCAAAGCAATTCCCATTTTTCGTTTATGTACTTTACCTGTTAGTGTTCTGTCATGTCAATCTCGGTCGGTAGCCGTTAACTGGGGACTCACCTTGTTTCATAACATTTAACGGGGAAACTGACTTTATATCGAATAGAAAAGCGTATCTTTGCAGAATATTGTTCGAAACATTAAATAAAAAAAGATATACAGACATGGCACAAGAAGATGTTTTCAAGAAAATCGTGTCGCACTGCAAGGAATACGGTTTTGTGTTTCCCAGCAGCGATATTTACAACGGTTTGGCCGCAGTGTATGACTATGGGCAGAACGGCGTTGAGTTGAAGAACAACATTAAGGAATACTGGTGGAAGAGCATGGTGCTACTCCACGAGAACATAGTGGGCATTGACTCTGCCATTTTCATGCATCCCACTATTTGGAAAGCTAGCGGACACGTCGATGCGTTCAACGATCCCTTGATAGACAACCGCGATTCTAAAAAACGCTACCGTGCCGACAATCTTATTGAAGACCACATTGGCAAATATGAGGAGAAGATTGAGAAAGAGGTGGCCAAGGCCCGCAAGCGCTTCGGCGACAATTTCGATGAGGCCAAGTTCCGCGAAACCAATCTTCGCGTGCTTGAGAACCAGCAGAAGCGCGATGCTCTCCACGAGCGCTATGCAAAGGCCATGCAGGGTCCGGATTTAGCCGAGTTGAAGCAAATAATACTCGACGAAGGTATCGTTGACCCTATCAGTGGTACAAAGAACTGGACCGACGTGCGGCAGTTCAACCTTATGTTCTCCACAGAGATGGGAGCCTCAGCCGACGCCGCAAACAAGATATATCTCCGTCCTGAGACAGCTCAGGGTATTTTTGTAAACTACTTGAACGTGCAGAAGACTGGCCGCATGAAGATTCCTTTCGGAATAGCACAGATAGGCAAGGCCTTCCGCAACGAGATAGTGGCACGCCAGTTCATCTTCCGTATGCGCGAGTTCGAACAGATGGAGATGCAGTTCTTCGTAAAGCCTGGCACCGAGATGGAATGGTTTGCAAAGTGGAAAGAACAACGAATGATGTGGCATCAAGCCCTAGGCTTCGGAGCCGAGAACTACCGTTTCCATGACCATGAGAAACTGGCCCACTACGCCAACGCCGCAACCGACATCGAATTCCGCATGCCGTTTGGCTTCAAGGAAGTGGAGGGAATACACAGTCGTACCGACTTCGACCTAAGTCAGCACGAAAAGTTCTCCGGACGTTCCATCAAGTACTTCGATCCGCAGACCAACGAGAGTTACACTCCGTATGACATAGAGACGAGTATCGGTGTGGACCGCATGTTCCTTTCCGTCATGTGTCACTCCTACGAAGAGGAGCAGTTGCCCAACGGCGAAACACGCGTTGTGCTCAAGCTGCCAGCAGCATTGGCCCCTGTGAAGTTGGCTGTTCTGCCTTTGGTGAAAAAGGATGGACTGCCCGAAAAGGCACGCGAGATAATAGACGATCTTAAGTTCCACTTCAACTGTCAATACGACGAGAAGGATACCATAGGCAAACGCTACCGTCGCCAGGATGCCATAGGCACACCCTACTGCGTGACCATTGACTACGACACGCTGAAAGACAACACTGTAACACTGCGTTTCCGTGACACCATGGAGCAGGAACGTGTAAGCATAGAACAGCTCAACAGTATCATTGAGGACAAGGTGAGCATAGCCAGCCTACTCAAAAAGCTACAATAAATGAAATAT
>CAVHDN010000265.1:0-3388 GCA_963634315.1 Flexilinea sp.
GCTGATAGCCTCCCTGTTGGAAGCCACCCTGCTCCCCGTCGCCATTGTTGTTGTAACGAGGACGGTAGCCGCCCTGCTGGCCAAAGCCCTGGCGCTGCTGGTAGCCACCTTCATTATTATTGTAACGTGGGCGGTAGCCTTGCCTCTGCGTGCCACTGCTTTGCAGTGCAGAACCAAAGCCCTCCGGACGGAAGCCGCCCTCTTTGTTGTCTGTCTTGTTGAAGCCACCGTTGTCAGCCGCTGCCCCATAAGGACGCGGAGAGTGAATGCGTGGACGCGGAGAGCGTCCTGCAGGTCTGAAGTTCTGATAATTCCCGTCTGCGTGGCTTGATGGTTGGTAACCCTCACGGCCGCCAGCGTTCTGCTCAACCGAATTCTCTGCCGGTTTCTGTTCGTTTTCCATTTCCATGATAATTTGTCCTTCTTTAGTCTTGTTGTTAAAGCCTCACGGCCCTTGTTCTTTTAATTTTAGATGTTTTGATGCCCTTTCGGGCGTTGATTTTAGGTATAGGCTGCAAGTTTGCGTACATGCCGCATCCTTGCCGTTTCCTGTTTAGTCTCTTTTTTTGTTTTTACTTTCTGTTTATCCTTTATTTAAGTTATCTTGTTTATACAGTTGCGTTATTGCCTGTTTTTGTGTCCGTTTGTCATGCTGGGCGTTTGAAGAAAGTCCCCTCCTGATAACTTCTTTCCGCCCCTAAATTTCAATATCTCTTAGATACCCGTGTAGTTGTGCGGCGTTATGGCCATAAGCTCAGCCTTCACCTCATCGCTCACCTCCAGACCCTTTATGAAGTCGTGTATGGTCTCCTCGGTCATCTTCTTATTGGTACGCGTGAGAGCCTTGAGCGCCTCATAAGGATGCGGGTAAGCCTCCCGGCGCAAAATGGTCTGTATGGCCTCGGCCACCACAGCCCACGTGTTGTCAAGGTCTTCAGCCACCTTCTGCTCGTTGAGTATGAGCTTGCGCAATCCCTTCAGCGTGCTTTGGAACGCAATGAGACTGTGTCCCATTGGCACACCCACGTTGCGCAGTACTGTAGAGTCGGTAAGGTCGCGCTGCAGACGGCTCACCGGCAGTTTCTGCGCGAGGAACTGCAGAATGGCGTTGGCCAGTCCGAGGTTGCCCTCACTGTTCTCATAGTCTATCGGGTTCACCTTGTGCGGCATGGCACTTGAGCCCACCTCACCAGGCTTTATCTTCTGCTTGAAATACTCCATGGAAATGTACATCCAGAAGTCGCGGTCGAGGTCGATGATGATGGTGTTCACACGGCGCATGGCATCGAACAAAGCACCGAGGAAGTCATAGTTGCTAATCTGCGTGGTGTATCGCTCACGCTCCAGTCCGAGCTTCTCGCTCACGAAGCGGTTGCCGAAATTCCTCCAGTCGTATTGCGGATAAGCCACATGGTGAGCGTTGAAGTTGCCCGTAGCCCCACCGAACTTAGCCGTTATGGGCGTAGTCCTCATTTCAGCTATCTGCTGCTCCAGCCTATACACAAACACCATAATCTCCTTGCCCAGTCGTGTGGGCGATGCAGGCTGTCCGTGGGTCTTGGCGAGCATGGGCACGTCCTTCCACTCTTCAGCATAGGTGCGCAGCTGCGCTACCAGCTCGTACAAGACAGGATAGTAAACCTCTTCCAGAGCCTCCTTTATGGACAGCGGCACACTCGTGTTGTTGATGTCCTGCGACGTCAGGCCGAAGTGTATGAACTCCTTGTACGAGTCAAGTCCACCTATCTTGTCAAACTCCTCCTTTATGAAGTACTCCACAGCCTTCACGTCATGGTTGGTCACCTTCTCTATGTCCTTCACATGCTGAGCGTCGTCAATGCTGAAGTTGCGGTATATGCCACGCAGCGTGTCAAACAGGTTATGGTCGAACCCTGCCAGTTGGGGCAACGGCAGTTCACATAAAGTGATGAAGTACTCTATTTCAACCCTTACGCGGTAGCGTATGAGTGCGAATTCAGAAAAATAATCGGCCAAATCAACGGTCTTGCTTCTGTATCGTCCGTCGATGGGCGAGATGGCTGTCAGTGCGTTTAGTTCCATTTTGCCATTAAATTTAGGCCGCAAAGTTAAGAATTATATTCGATTTTGCAATCATAAAGAATAAAAAAAAGCCTAACGCAAGAAAAAAGCCTCGCACACCGTTTGGTATGCAAGGCTTCCCGTCTTCCGTGGGCGTTGAGGGAGTCGAACCCCCGACCCTCTGCTTGTAAGGCAGATGCTCTAAACCAACTGAGCTAAACGCCCTTATCTTGTAAGCGGTTGCAAAGGTACGGCGTTTATTTTAATCCTGCAAACTTTTCGCCAACTTTTTTATGAAAAAGATGTTTTTCTCTTATTTTACTCCTTTATCCGAGCAGTTCCACATACGTCTCAATGGCCTTTTCCACCTCGTCCAGGCCAATGAATTCGTCGGCTGAGTGTGAGCGTTGCGACTGTCCCGGTCCCAGTTTCATCGACGCAAACGGCATGAGAGCCTGGTCGGAGAGGGTGGGGGAACCAAACGGAGTCATGCCCATGGCCACACAGCGAGTCACCAACGGATGGTTTGCTGGTATGCTCGACGACCCCAAGCGGAACGACCGCGCCTTCACCTCACTCTTGGTGTGTTGGTCTATGACGGCAAACACCTCCTCGTTGGTGTATAGCTCGTTGGTCCTCACATCTATTATGAACTTGCACTCGTCGGGAATGACATTGTGCTGCGTGCCCGACTGCATCACTGTGACACTCATCTTCACTGGGCCGAGCAGAGGACTCACCCTCTCAAACCTATAGTCGCGAAGCCAGATGAGGTCGTCCAACGCCTCATATATGGCGTTTATGCCCTCGTTGCGCGCGGCATGTCCCGACCGTCCATGCGCCGTGGCGTCGATTACCATCAGTCCCTTCTCCGCCACGGCCGGTTGCATGCCCGTAGGCTCGCCCACCACCGCCACGTCAATATGTGGCAGTAAGGGCAAGGCACGACTTATGCCATCCTTCCCCGACACCTCCTCCTCGGCCGAAGCAAGGTAAATGAGATTGTGCTTGCGCTCCGTCTGCGTCAGTATCCTGAACGCCTGCAGCAACGATACCAACCCACCGCCGCAGTCGTTGCTGCCCAGTCCGTAGAGCCTGCCGTCGGCCACCACAGGTCTAAACGGGTCTTTGGTCCACGAGCTCACAGGTTTCACCGTGTCTATATGGGCGTTGAGCAGCACTGTAGGCCGTTGCTCGTCATAGTCAGGGTCAACCACCCACAGGTTGTTGGCCTCTCGGTGCGGTTGCAGTGCGCATGCGTTCATGTACGCCTCCATCACGTCGGCCGCCTTCCTCTCGTCGCGGCTTATGGATGGAGTGGCAATCAGTTGCTTGAGCAGGCCTATGG
>CAVHDN010000266.1:0-3382 GCA_963634315.1 Flexilinea sp.
GTATGGGTTTGTTGAGTCCCATTTGTATGGGGCCTATAATCTCGGTGTCTGGTGAGAGTGCCTGTAGGAGCTTGTAGGCAGCGTTGGCACTGCTGAGGTTGGGGAAGACCATCGTGTTGACATCCTGTCCCTTAAGTCTGGAGAATGGGTACTTCTTGTCGCGCAACTCCTTATTTAGGGCGAAGTTCACCTGCATCTCACCATCGATGGCCAAGTCGGGATAAAGTTTCTGCAGCTCGTCCACCGCCTCATGCACCTGCATGGGACTGCCTTGTTCGTCGGTGCCAAAATTGGAGTAGCTTATCATGGCTATGCGCGGCGTATCGTTGAAGAAGCGCACGGTGGTGGCACTTAACCGAGCCATATCTACGAGCACGTCTTTGTCGGGGCGTCGGTTGATGAGTGTGTCAGCGATGTAGAAAGTGCCTTTGGCAGAATTAATGATGTGCATAGTGCCGAAATGCTTGTAGTCGGGTCTTATGCCCACCACCTCCTTGGCCACCTTAATGGTGTTAGAGTATTTTGTGTAGAGTCCTGTGATGAAAGCATCAGCCTCGCCAGTCTCCACCATCATCATTCCGAAATAATTGCGCTCGAACATCTTGTCGTTGGCTTCCTCATAGGTGTAGCCCTCACGTTGGCGCTTCTCTGCCAGTATCTTGGCGTAGCGCTCGCGGCGCTCTGCCTGATTGTCGTGGCGCAGGTTGACCACCTCTATTCCGTCTAAGCTAAGCTTGAGTTCATTGGCCAACTTGGCTATGCGCTCGTCGTTACCCAGTAGGATGGGCTGACAAATGCCCTCGGCCTTGGCTGCCACGGCAGCCTTGAGCATGTTGGGATGTATGCCTTCAGCGAAGACCACCCGCTGTGGATGCGCCTTGGCAGTGTCTATGAGTTTCTGTGTAAGCTTTGTCTCCTGTCCGAGCAACTGTCTGAGCTGACTCTTGTAGGCATCCCAATCGGTTATGGCCTTACGTGCCACTCCGCTGTCCATGGCTGCTTTGGCCACTGCAGCCGACACTTCAGTGATGAGTCTCGGATCGACGGGCTTGGGTATGAAATAAGACGGTCCGAAGGTGAGGTTGTTCACGTGGTAAACATCGTTGACCACATCGGGCACGGGCTGTTTAGCCAAGTCGGCAATAGCATTAACAGCGGCCATCTTCATCTCCTCATTTATGGCCGAAGCGTTCACATCGAGGGCACCACGGAAGATATATGGAAAGCCTATAACGTTGTTTATCTGGTTAGGGTAGTCGGAACGTCCCGTTGACATAAGCACGTCGGGACGGCTGGCCATTGCATCCTCGTAGCTTATCTCTGGCACAGGGTTGGCCAAGGCGAACACTATAGGCTGATCGGCCATGGAACGTATCATATCCTGAGTGAGTACATTGCCCTTGGAGAGGCCCACAAAGACATCAGCTCCCTTGACTGCCTCCTCGAGCGTATGTACGTCGCGACGGTCGGTTGCAAAGAGTTTCTTCTGCTCGGTCAGGTTGGGTCGGTCAGAGGTTATGACTCCCTTTGAGTCGAGCATTACTATATTTTCCTTTTTCGCTCCGAGAGCCACGTATAGCTTGGTGCAGGAGATGGCTGCCGCTCCGGCTCCATTCACTACAATCTTCACCTCGCTTATATCCTTGCCGTTCACCTCGAGGGCGTTCTTCAGTCCGGCTGCAGATATGATAGCTGTACCATGCTGGTCGTCGTGCATGACAGGAATGTCGAGGTTCTTCTTGAGTCTCTCCTCTATGTAGAAGCACTCTGGGGCCTTTATGTCCTCGAGGTTTATGCCACCGAAGGTCGGAGCTATTTTCTCCACGGCCTCGCAGAACTTCTCGGGATCTTTCTCGTTCACCTCTATATCAAACACGTCTATGCCACCATATATCTTGAAGAGCAGTCCCTTGCCCTCCATCACCGGCTTGCCGCTCATGGCACCTATGTCCCCCAGCCCAAGCACTGCCGTGCCGTTGCTTATTACGGCCACAAGGTTACCCTTGTCAGTATATTTGTAGGCCGCATCGGGTGTCTGCTGTATTTCCAGACAGGGATAGGCCACACCAGGTGAATAGGCCAGGCTAAGGTCGGTTTGTGTACGGTAGGGTTTGGTGGGCTTGACTTCGATTTTGCCAGGGCGACCAGTCTCGTGATACTCGAGAGCCGCCTCCTTAGAGATTTTTACCATATAGCTATACTATTATATATTTAAGTTCTATTATCCTTATAAACAATAACCTTTTGGTCGGCAAAGTTAATAAAAACCCAACGTAAACTGCAAGTTTTTCACTTTTATTCTTACCTTTGCAATTATATTGTTGCACCGAGCAACGGCAATTTGTTTTTTTATACATTCTGCTTGCAACAAACTGACATAAAGGCCGCCAATGGGTTAGCACCTTTCGGGACTGGTGCAGCGAGGACGCAGCACCTTAAATACGCAAGCACAGAGTCTGCCGTCAGTAAGGATGTGTGCACTCGCCCACACGTTGGGAGCAAGAACAAGAGAGAAAAGAGAAACGATGCAGGGACAACGAGCATTGTCAGAATATCGCATGGCCCTCCGTGAGAAGATACTCCACGCAGCCTTAAGGGAGTTTAGAGCCAAGGGGATAAAGGCGGTGAAGATGGACGACATCGCCGCCAGTCTCTCTGTGTCGAAGCGCACCGTCTATGAACTCTATGCCAACAAGGAGGACCTGCTTCTGGAAGTGGCAAAAAAGGCAGACGCTGACAAACAACGGCAGACTGCGAATCACGTCACCAAGAGCACCATGGATGTGCTCATACACGAGCTACAGACGAAAATAGAGGAGATGAGGACAACCAACCCACTGTTCTATTCAGACATGGAGCACTACCCCAAGCTACTCGACTACTTCCGCCATCAGAAGGAGGCCAACCGCACACTCTTCATTGACTTCCTCAAGCGCGGCGAGCAAGAGGGTTACTTCTGCCGCGGATTGGACTACGAACTGATAGCGAGCCTCATGGATGAGCAGGGCGAGATCATTATGTCGCGCCAACTCTACAAGCACTACCCCATGCAGGACATACTCTTCAATGCACTGCACATCTCCATACGCGGTCTGTGCACGCCCAAGGGCATAGAGATGATGGACAAGTTCATGGAGAAAGAGCTGAGAAAATGAAGAATTCCCCAGAATTATCTAAATCCGAAACTTGAGTAACATTAAACTATGGGTTACAAATATAAAGATATTTAGCAGTGTTTCTACCCAATCATTTACACCCCTTTTAGAAAGTCGCCTCAAGTCTATGAGAAATGCGCCTCTTTTCTTTTGGCTCTATTTTAGTTTTTTTGGGGGACATTAGTCGCATCTTAGTAACTACTCTTCCTATAACGACAAAAACAGCG
>CAVHDN010000267.1:0-3377 GCA_963634315.1 Flexilinea sp.
CTCACCATCAACGGCTCGTTCAACATCATGCCGCGCATGAACGACTGGCGGTGGGTGGTTTGGCACCCGTTGAGGCTAACCATACACCAGCCCATATATCCCGTGGGCAAGGGCAGTTCTAATATTCAGGCCACATTGAAGCAGAGCTACGACTCGGTGATGTCGTCGCTTACAAAGGAGTATCAAGGCTTTGTGGAGAACCCCGACCAATAGAATGACATTCTTACGTCATGCGGGCAGTTTGGGGTAGTGTCTGGTCCAACCGTCCCAACGTAGGCGCATCACCCCGAACAGAGCCTCGCTGAATATGCCGCCGCTCATCTTTGACGTGCCCTCACGCCTGTTCACAAACACCACAGGCACCTCCTTTATCTTGAAGCCTATCTTGTAGGCGGTGAACTTCATCTCTATCTGGAAAGCGTAGCCCTTGAAGCGTATCTTGTCGAGCTCTATGGTTTGCAGCACGCGACGACAGTAGCACTTGAAGCCAGCTGTGGTGTCGTTCACCTTGAAGCCTGTGACAAGGCGCACATATTTCGACGCGAAGTAACTCATCAGCACACGTCCCATGGGCCAGTTCACCACATTTACTCCCGACACATAGCGCGAGCCTATGGCCACATCGTAGCCCTCGTCGTGGCATGCGCTGTAGAGCCTTGGCAGGTCGTTGGGGTCGTGACTGAAGTCGGCGTCCATCTCGAATATGTAGTCATAGTTGTGCTCCAATGCCCATTTGAAGCCTGTTATGTAGGCGGTGCCCAGACCCAGTTTGCCCGTGCGTTCAATGATGAACAGTCGGTCGGCAAACTCTGTGCTCATCAAGCGGTGTACTATCTGTGCTGTCCCGTCGGGCGAGCCATCGTCTATGACAAGTATGTGGAAGCACTTGTCGAGTCCGAACACGGCGCGTATTATCTTCTCGATGTTCTCTTTCTCATTGTAGGTGGGAATGATAACAATGCTATCACTTGGGTGCATGGTTTCTAAGGTGTTAGTTGTTGTATATATGCAAAGGTAAAGCAAAATCTTTAAAATGGGCATAAAAGCTATGTTTTTATTGATTCTGCACCATCGTTTTGAAGAGGTGTAGTTGCCGTTGTTGATTATCACAAGGGCATTTTAAAGAGCCACTTGCATACATGTTTCAGCTAAAAGCAGTACTTTTGCAGCCTGATAAACGATTGTAACAATGAACATTCAAACAGTGGCGACTCAGATGGTCGCCTTGTTTTTGCTGGTCATAGCAGGCTACGTGTCGCGCAAGTGCGGTCTGATGGGCAAGGACTTCGACCGCAAGCTGTCCAATTTTGTCATTCAGGTGACAGCCCCTTGCCTCATCATTGCCTCAACCATGGGCGATGTAATGCCCGACCGCAACCACATTCTCCCACTTCTTGGCGTAGGCATGGTCACTTACGCCGTGCTCATAATGCTGGCCTACGTGCTGCCGAGGCTCATGCCCGTGAAGCCCGCTGACCGTGGCATGTACAGTTTTATGCTCACGTTTGCCAACGTAGGGTTCATAGGCTACCCAATAGTGTCGTCGCTCTTTGGTCACAGTGCAGTGTTCTATGCCTGCATACTCAACGCCCCTAATACGATGACCGTGTTTGTGTGGGGCGTGATGTTCATAACCGGCAACAAAGCAGGCAAGTTCAACCCTAAGCTACTCATATCGCCGGCCATGATTGCCACTTACATCAGCATAATCATCGTGGCCTTCGGCTGGCGTGCACCGTCTTTCATAGCACAGCCTTTCACCCTGTTGGGCAACATGACCGTGCCCGCTGCACTGTTGGTGATAGGCTCAAGCATAGGCGGCATGTCAACGCGGTTGATGATGGGCAGTGCAGGCACCTACGTCATGTGTCTTTTCCGTTTGTTCCTACTGCCTGTCGGACTGTTCTACCTGTTCGTACTCTTTGGCGTTGACCGTCAAATCAATGCCATCAACGCCGTGCTCATCGGCATGCCCGTGGCTTCGTTCGGCACAATGTTCTGCATGAAGTACGGCAAGGACGCCACGGTAATGACGCAGGGCACTTTCCTGTCCACACTACTGTCGGTGCTCAGCATTCCGTTGCTGTCGCTCATCATTATGTAGTGCAATCACAAAAACAATTAACCCCTAAATAAAACCAACAGAAAACTATGAACAGAATATGTGAACTATTCGGCATCCGCTACCCAATCATTCAGGGTGGTATGGTGTGGTGCAGCGGTTGGCGGCTGGCCTCCGCAGTGAGCAACGCTGGCGGCTTGGGCCTGCTTGGGGCTGGCTCCATGCACCCCGAGACACTCGTTGAGCACATCCGCAAGATGAAAGAAGCCACACAAAATCCGTGGGGCGTAAATGTGCCGCTGATGTATCCCGAGATTGACAAGCTCATCGACATTCTCATAAGTGAGGGCGTGGCCATTGTGTTCACTTCGGCTGGCAGTCCGAAAAAATATACCGCCCGTCTGCAGGCCGCTGGCATAAAGGTGGCCCACGTCGTGTCGAGCAGCAAGTTTGCCGTAAAGTGCGAGGAGGCGGGAGTAGATGCTGTGGTGGCCGAAGGCTTTGAGGCCGGCGGTCACAATGGACGCGAGGAAACCACCACTATGACCCTTATACCACAAGTGCGCCGTGCCACGTCACTGCCGCTCATTGCCGCAGGAGGCATAGCCAGTGGCGAGGCCATGTTGGCGGCCATGTGTCTTGGCGCAGAAGGCATACAGGCAGGGACGCTCTTTGCCCTTGCCGAGGAGAGTTCGGCCGATGATGCATTCAAACAGCGGTGCATCGCATTGGGTGAGGGAGACACCATGCTCAGTCTGAAGAAGATAGCGCCCACACGTCTTGTGAAGAACGAGCTTTACGCCAAGGTGGCAGAGGCTGAAGACCGTGGTGCTTCAGCCGACGAGCTGCGACAGTTGCTCGGCCAAGCAGCATCCAAGCGCGGCATTTTCGAGGGCGACATCGACAACGGAGAGCTTGAGATAGGGCAGATAGCATCGGCCATAAAGACCATAAAACCAGTGGCAGACATAGTGGAGCAGATGGTCGGTGAGTTTGAGACAGCTCGAAAGAAGCTTGTTGGCGAAGCTCTCTAACTCAGCAAACCTTTCAATATCACTGCAGGGCATGGGACGGGGCGTTTCTCCTCGTTCCGTGCCTTTTGCATACAGATGTTCTGTAACTATAGGAGCGATGCAAGTGTTGGGCTTATGTGGTAATGACTGGCGTACCCAAACGCGCCCCAAAGCATCAATATTCCGTCACCAGCAGTATGTGAATAATCTCAACAATTACGATGTTTTCCGGGAGTCTTCCCAAAAGGAACCATCGGTTTCCGCCGTAGAAACCACTGGTTTCCGCCGTGGAAACCATCGGT
>CAVHDN010000268.1:0-3358 GCA_963634315.1 Flexilinea sp.
GATTAAACCTACCCCAATACGACATAAAAATAGGTGGAACCAAGGAAAAGCCCACCATTTTCGACTCCCTCCGCCGACGTTTTGTGGCGTTGACACCCGAAGAGTGGGTGCGCCAGCACTTCATACACTTCCTCATTGAGCACAAGGGCTACCCCCAAGCCTACCTTGCCAACGAGATGGAGCTGCACATTGGTAGCAAAAAACTGCGTTGCGACAGTGTACTATATAATAATGTATTGAAGCCACGAATGATAATAGAGTACAAAGCCCCATCGGTGGCTCTGCGGCAGAAGGTGTTCGACCAAATATCGGTCTATAACATGTTGCTCCACGTTGACTATCTTGTGGTGAGCAACGGCCTGCAGCACTACTGCTGCAAGATGGACTATGACAATCAAAAATATTTATTTCTTGAAGACATCCCAGACTATCATAATCTTTGACAAAATCATAGTTTCAGAGAGTCTCCAGAGGGCGATAAGAAAAGACGCTCCCTACGGTCGCTTATGTCTCCATTCCACACGACCATAGGGAGCGCTCGTTTTCACCGCAAGCAACACCTCTTCACTGAGGCGTCACATTGCTCAGGGTGGATTTCAAGCCCACCTTTAATCTTTAATCCTCTGCCTCAGGCACATCGTCCTCAGCCTTCGCCGTCTTGCGTGTCACACGCTTGCGCACCACCTTTTTCTTCTCCTCGACAACGGGTGCAGCTGTCTCCACGCCAGCAAGTTCAGGGTCAATGAGTATTCGTCCGCAATACTCGCACACGATGATTTTCTTGTGCATCTTGATGTCGAGCTGTCGCTGTGGCGGTATCTTGTTGAAGCATCCGCCGCAAGCGTCGCGCTGCACATACACGATACCGAGGCCGTTGCGTGCGCTCTTGCGTATGCGCTTGAACGAAGTGAGCAGACGCGGCTCCATCTTCTCCTCGAGAGCCTTCACGTCGAGCTTCAGCTTCTCCTCTTCGGTGCGAGTCTCCTCCATTATCTCGTCAAGCTCGCTCTTCTTCAGTTCGAGGTCGCTCTTACGCTCAGACATGGTGTTTTCGTTCTGCTTCAGTTCGGCGTTCTTCTCCTCCACGCGCACCTGTGCTTCCTTTATTTTCTTGTTGCACAGCTCTATCTCGAGCGACTGAAACTCTATTTCCTTGCTCAGCGTGTCATACTCGCGGTTGTTCTTCACCTCGTTGAGCTGCGCCTTGTAGCGGTCCACGCTGGTCTGCGCCTCGGTCATCTCAGCCTTCTTCTGGCTTATGGCCTTCTGAAACTCCTTGATGTCGTTGCTTATCTTCTCGATGCGGGTTGAGAGTCCCTCTATCTCGTCCTCCAAGTCCTGCACCTCGAGTGGCAGTTCGCCCCTAAGGGCCTTCTTCTCGTCGATTGCCGACAAGGCTGTCTGAAGTTCGAAGAGCGTCTTCAGTTTCTCTTCCACCGACAAGTCGGCTGTCTCTTTCTTTATCATGTCTTTAGTTTATAAATAGATTATTGGATTGGTGTCGGTCTCCGCCAGATAAGTCGGCAGTTGCGGACAAGCCTCTCCTATTATTGACTTGAATATCTCGTTGGTGTATTGTTCACTTTGGTAGTGCCCTATCACACATATCTGTATCTGCTGCTCATGGCCGAAATACACGTGATAGTGCATCTCGCCGGTGACAAAGGCGTCGGCGCCTGCCGCTATGGCCTGGTCTATGAGGAAGTCACCCGCGCCACCGCAGATGGCCACACGCCTTATGGGGCGGCGCAACAGCTCGTTGCACATGGCGCACTCCACTCCGAACTGCCTCTTCACGGCAATGACGAAGTCGTCGGCAGCCATAGCCGTGGGCAGCTCGCCCACCACTCCACTGCCGCACTCCACGCCTTCCACGGTCTTCTTGGCGAAGAAGCTGACATTCTCCAGTCCCATCTTCTCCGCCATCTTGAAGTTCACTCCGCCCTTGGCATTGTCCATGTTGGTGTGCATCGACACCACTGCCACGTGCTGCTCAATGGCTTTCATCACAGTGCGCCCGACGCTGTTGCCGTTGGCTATGGTTTTGAGTCCATGAAACAGCAGCGGATGGTGCGACACTATGAGGTTGCACCCCTTGGCCACGGCCTCGTCAACGATGCGCTCGTCAACGTCAAGGCACAATAAAGCCCCTGACACTTCCGCCTCTGGCAATCCTATTTGCAGGCCGGCATTGTCCCAGTCTTCCTGCAACGGCAGAGGCGCGAATAGTTCAAGGGCGCTCATCACTTCCTTTATTTTCACGCTTCGTCAGCTTTGATAATATCTTTCAACTTGCAAAGATAGTGCTTTTTTGCCACAATGGTGGCATCAAGCACATGCTTTTTAATATTATTCACCAATGCAACAAATTGTATGCTCTACTATTTAATGAGATAGATGCCATCGTGTTCTATTTCTTTCAGCAGGAAGGGATTCATGTGTTTATGGATGCGTACCACATCCACCGAACATTGCAGAAGGCTCTCCAGAAAACGTTTCAAACGAACCAACAGCAACACCTTCGGCTCCATCTCAACACAAACATCAACATCACTTGCCGATGTATGCTCTCCACGAGACACCGAACCAAACAGCCGTAACGTCTTTATACCGAAAGCCGTTCGCAACTCATCCGCATGAGCTTCTATCAATGCTATGTAGTCTTCACGTTTCCTCATAATTATGGGCATTTGGATAATGCAAATATAGAGATAATCTCCGAAATTATTACCTTATTTCTCCAACTTTTGCAAAATATTCGACAAAATCTGCCAGCACCTATGTCTCGTAGTAAAACCAACCTTGCGCGGAAAAAGTGGCAATATTGCCATTTTTCCCGCGCAAGAATAAAAGACGAGACAAATACAAAAGGAATTCCATTTACGGCAACTAATAGATTGTAAGATATTCCGTGAACGGCTTCTTATGCCCTACAGCATGTCTAAAGCTATTGTTTAGCAAGTCTAAAGGGCATAAACAGGCGAGCTGTTCAATAGGTTCTCAAATCATCTTACCTTTCGGCACTATTGCATCTCTTTGATTGTGCTCTTGATGAATGTCTGCTCTGCTTCAGTCAAACCATAGTAGGCGAACAGTTGCTCGTCTATCTCACCAACGCTCTTCGTCCAGTCGATGGGCGTGTTCTTGCTGAAGTCTTGAAGAGGGACGAATGCCCAAGCGTCTCGTGTGGTATGTTGAGTTACCTTTAGTATGCCCAGCATTAAACGGGCAAATCTCGTCTTAATATAACTTAAGCAAGCATTTGCCTCGGCTTCGCTTTCAAACTTGCCTACACTTAAAAAGGTTGTAGTTGAACCAGAACCTGGTCCGGCAACAAATGGGTTTGCTAACTCTTCAC
>CAVHDN010000269.1:0-3356 GCA_963634315.1 Flexilinea sp.
GAGCAGGACTCAACAAATAATAAACAAAAACTGGCGTGGAATTATTAGAAAACGCCTTAAACATTATTCTATTAGGAATTTAATGGTTAATTTTGCGGTTAAAATGAGAAATTAAAAACAATTCGTTATGATAAAGATTACCTTTCCTGATGGCTCCGTGCGCGAATACGAGCAGGGCGTGACAGGACTACAAATTGCCGAAAGCATATCTCCGGCTTTGGCGCGCGATGTTCTTGCTTGCGGTGTGAACGGAGAAACGGTTGAACTCAATCGCCCAATCAACGAGGACGCCAACGTGCAGTTGTACAAGTGGGACGATGATGAAGGCAAGCACACTTTCTGGCACACGTCGGCCCACCTGCTTGCCGAGGCTCTTCAGGCTCTTTATCCAGGCATACAGTTTGGTTTCGGTCCCGCTGTCGAGAACGGATTCTTCTACGATGTGCTGCTCCCCGGCGGCGAGTCGATAAAGGAAGGCGACTTCCCCGCCATTGAGGCCAAGATGAAGGAGCTTGCCGGCAAGAAAGAGGCTGTGGTGCGCAAGGAAGTGGCTAAGGACGAGGCTCTGAAGGAGTTTGAGGCCAACGGTCAGACCTACAAGTGCGAGCACATTGCCCAAGACCTTGAGGACGGCAGCATAACCACCTACACACAGGGCTCATTCACTGACCTCTGCAAGGGACCGCACTTGCTTGACACTGGGGCCATAAAGGCAGTGAAGCTCACAAGCATTGCCGGCGCATTCTGGCGCGGCGACGCCAACCGCGAGCAGATGCAGCGTCTGTATGGCGTGTCGTTCCCCAAGAAGAAGATGCTCGACGAGTATCTGGTAATGCTTGAGGAGGCCAAGAAGCGCGACCATAGAAAGATAGGCAAGGAGATGGAACTGTTCATGTTCTCCGAGCGTGTAGGCAAGGGCTTGCCCATTTGGCTGCCCAAAGGCACGGAGCTCCGCCTGAGAATGCAGGACATGCTCCGCAGCATACAGAAGCGTTACGGCTACAAAGAGGTGATGACTCCCCACATAGGAAGCAAGAACCTTTACGTCACCTCGGGCCACTATGCCCACTATGGCAAGGACTCGTTCCAGCCCATCCATACTCCCGAAGAGGGCGAGGAGTACATGCTCAAACCCATGAACTGCCCTCACCACTGCGAGGTGTTTGCATGGAAGCCACGCTCTTACAAAGACCTGCCGCTGCGCATAGCAGAGTTTGGCACCGTCTATCGCTATGAGCAGAGCGGAGAGCTTCACGGACTCACCCGTGTGCGCTCTTTCACTCAGGACGATGCACACATCTTCTGTCGTCCTGACCAGGTCAAGGGCGAGTTCCTGCGCGTGATGGACATCATACACACGGTGTTCTCTGTGTTCCACTTCGACAATTTTGAGGCCCAAATATCCCTCCGCGACCCTAACGACCACGAGAAGTATATCGGCTCCGATGAAGTGTGGGAGAAAGGTGAGCGGGCCATCATAGAGGCTTGCAAGGAGAAGGGACTCAAAGCCAAGGTAGAATATGGCGAGGCCGCCTTCTATGGTCCTAAGCTCGACTTCATGGTCAAGGATGCCATCGGACGCCGTTGGCAGTTGGGTACAATACAGGTGGACTACAACCTGCCCGAGCGTTTCAAGCTGGAATATACCGACGAGGACAACACCAAGAAGACTCCCGTGATGATTCACCGCGCACCGTTCGGTTCGCTCGAGCGCTTCTGCGCCGTGCTCATTGAGCATACGGCCGGTCACTTCCCCTTGTGGCTCACACCCGACCAGGTGGCCATACTGCCCATTTCCGAGAAGTTCAACGACTACGCCAAGAGCGTGGCAAAGCAACTCGATGCGGCAGGGGTGCGTCCTACGATAGACCTCCGCAATGAGAAGATTGGCCGTAAGGTGCGCGACAATGAGTTGAAGCGCATTCCTTACATGCTTATCGTGGGCGAGCAGGAGCAGAACGACGGTACGGTGAGCATCCGCAAGCAAGGTTCCGACGAACGTGGTGTGATGTCTGTTGACGACTTCGCCGCTAAGGTCAATGCTGAAGTGGCCGAAATGCTGAAGGCAATGGAGGCATAACCCCACAAGACAATACATTTGCGCAAGGCGCGGAAGCGTAACGGTTGGCCCACCATGGTGAGTGCCTGCCATGCAAACGCTTCCGCGTCTTTTTTTTGCTTTATGATGAGCAAATAGGGTTTCGCCTAACGTTTTTTAGGGGATTTCCTTATGCGGAGAGCAACATTAGGCTTATCTTTGCAGAAAGAAAGAAGAAAGGAGACATGTATATGAAAAAGGTAGTTTACTTGTCATTGGCTCTTTGGGCGTTTCAGCTTAATGTGTCGGCGCAAGACGACTTGTACTTTGTTCCAACAAAAGAGAATGTGGCCAAGAGCGCTGCCGACTATGGTATGCCGCGCGATGCATACTATGCTGGCAGCCGCCGTGCCATTGACGACTATAACCGTCGTGGCAGCTTTGTACAGCCTCTCGACTCGGCCGGCAACGATGTGATAAGCCTTGACGGTGTGGCGGGAGTCTATCCCGACTCAGTTGCCGGTGAGATGGAGGACTATGAATGTACAAGACGCATGAACCGCTTTGACGACTATGACTGGTCGGGGTCCTATTGGGCCGGCTACAACGACGGTCGGTTCGACAGTTGGGGATGGCACAGCCCTTGGTATTGGGACTATCCTTATTATTATGGTTATAGCTCGTGGTACTGGGACTATCCCTACTACTATGGTTCTTGGTATTGGAACAGACCTTGGTATGGTGGCGGTTGGTATGGAGGCCACTATGTTCACCATGGTGGCGGTTATGCCTCAGTGCCCCGCAATGGCGTAAGGCGTTTCAGCAGTGCCGACTTCAGAGGAGCACGTGGAGGCAACTCTTCCTCGACGACAATGCGCAGCTTCGGCAATTCTTCGCGTGGCTTTAGCGGTCAACGCAGCTCAGCCACACAAGGCAACTTTGGCGGTGTGCGAAGTTCCAGCACTTTCAACAACACCACCACCAGTCGTCAGCCATCGTCATTCAGCGGCTCTTCGTCGTTCGGCGGTGCGCGCAGTAGCGGCTCGTTTGGTGGTGCGCGTGGCGGAGGAAGCGTTGGCGGCGGCTCACGTGGCGGTTCGTTCGGCGGTCGCCGTTGATGAGCCTATCAGCATCAATAGCCTTTTAAGGAAACAAACAACAACGGATTTTTTAAAAAGCATATAACATGAGAAGTAAGATAGCATTTATATCCTTAGGACTGTTTGTCGCAGCACAGGCCTCGGCACAGGAAACCTACTTGAACGCTGCAATATCCACAGAGGGACTGAACGGAACAGCACGCTATGTGGGCATGGGC
>CAVHDN010000270.1:0-3349 GCA_963634315.1 Flexilinea sp.
GCGTTGTGCTGTGGCGCTCATTGTCAATGCCAGCAGCACCGTTGCTAATACAATCCTTTTATTCATTCTGATTTCTTTGGTTATGGTTTAATTGTCCTCTACTTGTATTTGAAATACGCTATATAAGGACGCGGCAAAGGTATCAATAAAATCCGAAAGACAAACCTTTTTCACAAAAAGAACGGGGAATAGCCTAAAATACTTGATATTGGTCTATGGGTGTAATGCAGACGTTTAAGGAAGGTGTGGCGGGAGGCCATACCGCCAGCGAGAATGGCAGTGCTCAAAAAAAATGAATATGGGCAACTCCCGTAGGAGCCACCCATAGTCATCACCCAATCAGTTATGGCGAACCGCACAGTTGCGCGTACGGTCAATACTCGTCCTCATTAAAGAGGAAATCTTCTTTTGTGGGATAGTCAGGCCAAATGTCCTCGATACTCTCGTAAACATCGCCCTCATCCTCTATCTCTTGCAGGTTTTCAAGCACTTCCAATGGTGCGCCCGAACGTATGGCGTAGTCTATCAGCTCGTCTTTTGTGGCGGGCCATGGTGCGTCTTCAAGCTTAGATGCTAATTCAAGTGTCCAATACATAGTTCTTACGTTTTTCTAATGTTGGCGCAAAAGTAATACTTTTATTCTTATTCGCAAGGATTACTCCATGTTTTTTCAGACATTCCCGCTGCAAAATTTAGTTTTTTAGCCAAAACAAACAGATAGTCCGACAGTCTGTTTACGTACCTCATTATGTCGGGCGACACTGTTTCTGCTTCCGCCAAGGTCACTATGCGCCGCTCCGCCCTGCGACACACTGTTCTGCACACATGGGCCATGGCTGCCTCACGCGTACCGCCGGGCAGCACGAAGCCAAGTCGCTCCGGCAGTTCGACTATGATGGCATCTATCTCACTCTCAATCTGTTCAGTCTCTCCATTGGGAAGCTTGCCCGATGGGTAGAGCGGCGTTTGCGACTGGTCGGTGGCCAAATGGGTGCAAACGTTGAAGAGGCAGTTCTGGACGTGCTGCACGAAATCCTTCTCATGGCCGTCATTGAGCATGGCCGCCAGTAGTCCGAGGTTGGCACTTAGTTCATCCACAGTGCCGTAGGCTTCAATCCGTGCGGAGTCTTTCTTAGTTTTCACTCCGCCCACAAGGCTCGTTGTGCCTTTGTCGCCAGTTCTTGTATAGACCTTTGTAATCCGTTTCATAATGGTAAGTCAAAAGTTAACAATATGGTTTTCCTTGTATCGTTTCTTGTCGAAGCACACTATACCTATATAATATAGGTCGAATGTGACTCCTGTACGTTCGTCTTTCTGCACCTTGCGCCAGAAGGCGCGAGCCTGCGTGCCGCCTTTTATTCCTTCTATCAGAAGCACCGACTGCTGACGGGCGTGGACTACGGCTTGCTCAAACACCTGTTTGTAGTCGCCTTCAATGGTCATCCGCATCAGGTCGGCCTCCTCCACATCGCTGAAAGAGCTTTTCATTCTGGCTGTCTTGCATCCTTCCTGCATGTATTTGGAACTGGGCGAGTCGGCTCGCTCGCCATAGTTCACTATGGTCTGCGGCTGTTTGTAGCGTGCTATTCTGAAGTAAAGTCTGCAAAGCTTAAGCTCCAACCCCTTTATGCCAGGCATCTCACGAGCCAGACGGTCGTATTCGGGGTATGGGGCATGCTGGTTTATGACCTCCCTGACAAACTTGAAGTCGGAAGGCGACTGCACGCCAAAGCCTTGGCAGCGATGTATGCGGCTCAGCCAGACAAGCCATCTCTTCATCTCTCGCACACGTATATAACGTGCATCTGCTCCAAATATTGCCACTTGAAAAATAATAAAGCGTGAAAGACTTCTTGCCTTTCACGCTCTACATCTGTCGGGATGACTGGACTCGAACCAGCGACCTCACGCCCCCCAGACGCGTGCGCTAACCAACTGCGCTACATCCCGCCGCTATGCTTTTTTAGCTTTGCGGGTGCAAAAGTACATACAATTTGCGAGACCCACAAATTTTTCATGTTGTTTTTTCTCGTTGCTTCCACAAAAGCTGTGGGTTTCCACCCTATTCCACTTTCACTAAAAGCGGGTCATGAACTCAACAACAATCTTGTCGTGCTCCGAAGCCTTGGGCACAGCTCCCGAACGATAGAGATACTTCTCGTAGTTCAGACGAATGTCGGAGATGAATGGTTTGGAAAGGTGGATTGTGGCACCTCCGGTGATGCGCGAACGCTTGTAGGCGTTGATGGCAAGCACTCCATCAGCGTTGGTTTCACCGTCGCTGTGGTCGCCCATATAGTCGTAGCGCACGAGCGGCGACACCATTTTCACCAAACTGTTCTTTCCCCCTACAGGTATGTCCCAGTTTATGAAGCCGTCGAAAGCGTTGACATCGCCAAACGCCCCGTGGCTGTAGTGTTTGTAGAGGTACTCGGCCTCCACATGGAAATGGTTGCTATGATAGTATGCGCCTGCGTCATACATCATTATTGTGGTCTGATATGGTCGAATCTTCTGTGCGCTCAACGTGAGGTTGAAGCCTCCGGGGATGAACATCTGCGCCTTTGCCGAGAAGTTGACACCTTTGGTCCAGTAGTCCTTCTGTCCGGTAAGGCCAGAGCCGTTGAACAGTCCAGCCTCCACTTTCATGGGTATGCCTGCGTTGAAGGCGTAGCCTACGGTTGCACCCACGTCACGCACATTGCCCACCTGCTTGGCTATGAACGAGCGGTTGGCGAAGTATTGCTGGTGGGGAGAGCGGTGAGCGTCAATGGTGAACGGCACACGCATCTGTCCGATGGTCAGCGCGAAGTTGCGAAACGGCGTTACACGGGTGTAAGCGTCGAGCATCTTTATGGAGCCCTCATCGGAAAGGTCTATCTCCGCCTTGTATTCCACCGCGTCAACCACCTTGCCGGTAAGGCTGAAGCGGGCGTTTCTCACCTCGAAGCGTCCCTCACCCTCTTCCGTCTGATACTCATATTTGCTGCGTATTGTGCCGTGTATCTCCGGCTTGAACTCTTGGGCGGCCGCACCAAGGCTTGCTGCAAGAGCCATCATCACTACTAATCCCTTCACTCTTTACTCTTTTTTGATTCGGCGGCAAAGGTATGAAGTGAGTGTTACAATGGCGTTACACAACGTTTAAGAAAGTGCTAATAAAAGAATTTGGGGTGCATGAAATATGAAACGTGCGGCAACGGATTGAAGTCCGCTGCCGCACACCTAATGTGAAGTTCGTGAGAACTTATATTTTTTTGTCTTAGAACAACTTGGCTGGATAGACGCCAGCGTCGATGAGGCTCTGTATCTTATCCACAACCGACTGGCGGTCGGCGGCGTAGGT
>CAVHDN010000271.1:0-3344 GCA_963634315.1 Flexilinea sp.
GTCAGGGAGTATCTGCTCAACAAACTCGCCAAATATTCCGAGTAGTAGAGATTTATGGGTCAGCGGATTTATGCATGGCTTAGGCGTGCACGCATAAAAGCAAAAGGAGCAGGTTTCTAAAACCTGCTCCTTTGCTTTCGTTTTGCTTTTGCAACGGACGAGCCTCTCCCTTGCGGGGTGACTCTTATTTTCCGTGGTGCTCGTCGGAAACTGTCAGTTTCTTGCGGCCCTTGGCACGGCGTGAAGCCAACACGCGACGGCCGTTCTTCGAGGCCATTCTCTCACGGAAGCCGTGCTTGTTCACTCTTCTCCTGTTGTGAGGCTGGAATGTTCTTTTCATTGTTCTTGTTATTTTATTTGTTTATTCTTCGCACTTTGGGCTGCAAAAGTACTCATTTTTTTCGTAACAACAAAGAAACAAGCGTTTTTTGCCTCGCCTTTTATTCTTTTTTCGGGAAAATAAGTACCTTTGCACCTGGAAAAAACAAGCGACGACAGTAATACATATTTTATATAAAAGACATGATCAATTCACAAGACATCAAGAAAGGAACCTGCATCCGCCTGGACAACCAGATTTGGGTTTGCATAGACTTCCAGCACAGAAAGCCGGGTAAGGGCAACACTGTGATGAACACCAAGCTGAAGAACGTTACCGACGGAAGAGTGCTCGACCGCACGTTCCAGGTGGGCTTCAAACTTGAAGATGTGCGCATAGAGCGCCGTCCCTACCAGTATCTCTACGAAGACCCCACTGGACGCATCTTCATGAATCAGGAGACCTACGAGCAGATACCTATAGCCAACGACCTCGTCATTGGCCATGAGTACATGAAGGAGAGCGACATTGTGGAGGTAGTAACCGACACTACCGACGGAACAATACTCTACGCAGAGATGCCCGTAAAGACCAACTTGCGCGTGACCCACAGCGAGCCGGGCATTAAGGGCGACACCGCCACCAACGCCACCAAGCCCGCAACGCTCGAGACTGGCGTGGAAATACGCGTGCCCTTGTTCATCAACGAAGGCGATCTCATACAGGTTGACACACGCGACGGCAGCTATCTGAACCGCGTAAAGGAATAAGGAGACAGCCGCCCAATGGTGGCGACTATTGCCGTGAAGGCGCATGATGCGCAGTGCCGGAGGATGCCCGGCGCAGTGTGTCATGCGCTTTTTGCGTATAAGAAAGGTCTGGACAAAGGACAACAAGCCCATAAGATGGGTTCTATAACTTCCCATCATAAAAACTAAAGAAAGGCAAAGCCCATGAAATACTCCATAATAGTGCCCGTGTATAATAGGCCCGACGAAGTTGACGAACTGCTCGACAGCCTCACAAGGCAGACAGAAAAGGACTTCGAGGTGGTGATAGTGGAAGATGGTTCGCAAAAAGACTGTCGCAGCGTGGTGGAGAGCTACGGCGATAAGCTCAACGTGGTCTATTACGCCAAGACCAACAGTGGGCCAGGGCAAAGCCGCAACTACGGCGCAGAGCGTGCAAAGGGCGAATTTCTCATCATTCTCGACTCCGACGTGGTGTTGCCCGAGGGTTACCTCGCGGCCATAAGTGCAGAGTTGGAACGCGAACCTGCCGAAGCTTTCGGAGGACCCGACCGCTCACACTCTTCGTTCACCGACACTCAGAAGGCCATAAGCTACTCCATGACTAGCTTCTTCACCACAGGAGGCATCAGGGGCGGCAAGAAAAAACTCGACAAGTTCTACCCTCGCTCATTCAACATGGGCATAAGGCGTGACATATACCAGCGTCTCGGCGGCTTCTCGCCCATGCGCTTCGGTGAGGACATAGATTTCAGCATAAGAATATTCAAGGCCGGCTGCCGTTGCCGTCTCTTTCCCGAAGCGTGGGTGTGGCACAAACGGCGTACCGACTTCCGCAAGTTCTTCCGACAAGTGTATAATAGCGGCATTGCGCGCATCAACCTCTACAAGAAGTATCCCGAGTCGCTCAAGCTTGTGCACCTGCTCCCCATGGTGTTCACTGTGGGTGTCATTGCATTAGTGCTGACCTCGGCCGTCGGCCGCGTACTCATGGAGTATTGCGACACTCACCGCTGGTACTGGCTTTGCGCCGCTCCGTGGCTACCCATCTTGGCCTATGCCCTACTGCTCTTTGCCGATTCTACCCGTAAGAACCACAGCCTTAAGATAGGAGCATTGTCGGTAGCTGCAGCCTTCGTGCAACTCATGGGCTATGGTTTCGGCTTCATCAGTGCGTGGTGGAAGCGTTGCATGCTGCGCCACGACGAGTTTCACGCGTTCGACAAGACTTTTTATAAGTAAAGCAGAGGTCTGGCGCACGCACAAAAGGGCGCACACCACAAATGAGTTTTTGAAGCCTATGCGCCACTGCTTTGCCTCTTATTCACTAAACAAAAGACTACATAACCATTAAAACAACTATTTTATATGGAAAGACTTAAAATAAACCAATGGGCAGTTGAGGACCGTCCACGTGAAAAACTCGAGAGGCTCGGTGCCTCGGCACTAAGCAACGCCGAACTGTTGGCCATTCTGATAGGCTCCGGCTCTGCCAAAGAGAGTGCGGTGGAACTTATGAAACGAGTCATGGCCGACTGCAATAACAACCTTAACACTCTCGGCAAGCGGAGCATTTACGACCTGACCAAGTATAGTGGTATGGGGCCGGCAAAAGCCATCACCATACTTGCGGCATGCGAACTGGGCAAGCGGCGGCAACAGGAAAAGTTGGAGGAGCGTGTTGAACTCAGTTCGGGCAAAGCCATCTACAACTACATGCATCCCTTGATGCAAGACTTGGACACAGAAGAGGCATGGGTGTTGCTGATGAACCAGAGTTTCAAGCTTATAAAGAGCGAGCGCATATCGCACGGAGGAATAACCGAAACGGCCGTTGACGTGCGCATAATCATGCGTGACGCTCTGCTCAACAACGCCACCATCATTGCTCTGTGTCACAATCACCCTTCGGGAAACGTCCTCCCCAGTCGCGACGACAACAGACTCACGGAGAAAATAAAGGCCGCTGCAGAGACAATGAGAATATATTTTGCCGATCATGTTATAGTTGCCGATGGGAAATTCTTCTCCTATCGCGAGCGCGAGCAACTCTGACCTGCCCCGCACAAAAAAAAACGATGCGCCAAAGGGTAGTTGGTATCTTCCCTTGGCGCACCGCCTTTTTTTATCGTTGCAAGCAGTTTTACTTCTTCACCTGTGAAGTGGCACCCGTTTGAGCGTCAACTTTCTTGGTCGAAGTCTTAGCCCTGCTAGCCTTTTTCTTTGCAGTCTTTACTTTCTTCTCTGCAGCCTCTACCTTTTTCTCGGCTGTCTTC
>CAVHDN010000272.1:0-3328 GCA_963634315.1 Flexilinea sp.
GGATATAATAGTCGTCTATAGCCAATAAGTCTATGTTATCATAATCAGAATTGAGTGTACAAATCTCTCTTGGCGTTTTATAAATCGGATTGGCGACGTAGAAATGAGGTCCACTATAAATCATTTCATACTTATCCATATTAGGTGCACAAGTATGTCTCTTAATTAGTCCTGCTTTCGGAGCGTTTGTTTCATCAAAACACATAGATGTAATATTTTGGATGTCATCAACATGTGTGTGAAATTCAGCTATCTTGCGTAGAACATCAATAATTTCCTTTGAATGTAAACTTACCAACTTCGCACAATCCCCCGTAGTTCCATCTTCAAATGTATCCGACAGCACCTGCAATTCCTTATCCGTTATCTCTACAATTCTGTCACGGTGTGGCTTAGTGTTCCAATTTCCATCTTCGTCCTTGATACCGCCACACACCCCATGTCCATCGTGCGCAAAGCAAGCATCCACCGTGCTTGGGTGGAACAAATTGCTGAGCGAAGCGAAGCGCGGTGATGAACTTCGGCGTGGACCGAGAAGTTGATCACCATACACCGTATGGTGATGAACTTCGGCAAAAAGCCGAAGTTCATTTTGATACTGGAAATGATAGCGCAACCGCTTGTATAGTTCTCGGCGAAGTGGCTGTCCCTTAGGGTCATCGTAGATACTCTCAGGACACAATATACCAATATATCCCTTCTCCTCCGAAGCCAAAGTCATGCAGTTTTCGAGCACACACTTATATAGGTTAGTCTGCTGGCCAACCAACAGCGGATAGTTGCAGTAGGCATTCATAAACGCTGTGCTGCATGCCTGCTCGTTCTGCTCGCTAAGATAGAGTGATTTTAGCGCAGGGTTCTCCATGAAGAGCGAGAGATTCTGGCGCACATCGGGTGCCGACACCTTGCGGATAGCCACCTCGGGGTATTTCTCTGCAATGATATTCGCCTCGTTGAACTCCATCTTTATCCATGGCGGATTACCACAGATAATGTCGAATCCGTCACGAAGCCAGAACACTTCAATGAACTCCAGCATTGGGTGGAAGAAGCGGTAGCGGTCGGACAGACGCTTCACAATGGCAAAGCGCACGGAGTCGTCGAAGATAGTGCGGTAGTCGCCTTTCACTTCGGTCAGGAGTTCCTCTTTCGAGCGTTGGATCACGTCACTCTTCTCGTCGCCTTGCAAGCCGTCGCCCTTTTCCAAGGCGCGGAGGGTGCGTGCGTCCAACAGCTCATCGCTCACGTTGAGCATTTTTTCAATGTCTGCCCAATACTCATCACGCTTAGGGAGTGAGGCTGCATCGTCATACTCCCAGAACCAGAGGGCGCACCAGTAGTCCATCACCATCTTGAGGCGGAAGTAGGCGTTGTCGTGGCGATAGCGTGTGTCGAAGAGTTCCTGCTTGTTGGCGTAGGTCTCTGCCTGTTCTTTGTCTTGCCAGATGTTGCGGGGGTCCGTGTGGTTAGAACCGTCCCACACCTCGCGACGGTTGTTGGTGTATTGGTCGATCGCGATTTGGTTGGTGAAATACTCCTTCAGCAAAATATCTATTTTGGCAGAAAGGGTTTGAAGCTTTCTAAACGCCGTGTCGTCGATACTTGCCGTCCAACCTTTCACGATCTTCGCCATTTCGGCATCTGCCGTTTTATTCTCTTTTTTCTGTTCGGCGATGTTGCGCACCCCAAGCATTGCGGGGTCGGGCAAGAGGAAGTGGTAGACCTCGCCAGCGGAACGGTTGACGCGGTTGGAGAAGAATTTCACCTTGTGGGGCGACTTCTCCCACCACTTGTTGGCGAGCAACACCCTACCTTTGGTAGGTTTGATGCCATACACCTCGTCGCGACTGTACACCTTGAGCCACGCACCGATGACAGCGTTGCCCACCGTGAGGCGGTTGGCGAAGAACGGAGTCTCCATATCCTTATGAATGACGTTGAGCCAAAGGGAGAGTTTGCCCAGTTCGATGGCTGTAGGGTTGAGGTCGACGCCGTAGACGTTGTGCGTGGCGATGTAGGCCTTCACCTTCTGCAGTTCGTCGCGATAGTGATCGGGCGAGATGCGCCAGTTCTGACGGCCTTTCTCGTGCAGTTGTTGCTGCTGGTAGGTGAGGTAAGCCTCAGCCACCTGGTTAATCACCTCGTTTTGGAAGGCGGCAGCACCCATAGCAGGCTCTAAGATTTTGAGTTCGAGGAGGTCGGTGGCAGGACGCTTGCCGGCAGCCACCTCGTCGATGATGCTCTTGAGCGTGTATTTCACGGTGCTACGAGTAAGCACCTCGGGAGTATAGTAGGAAGCCGATTTCTGTCGGTCGCGACCGTTCAGGCGGTAGACGAACGTGCCTTGAGGCAAAATCTGGGGGTCGCCCGTCTCGGGGTCGCACAGCACCTCGTTCATATTGAAGTCGCCCATACGACTGTAGGGAACAAGGAACGTGCCATCCTCGGGTGCGCCGGCTTTATGCACCTCGATGTAATCCTCTTCGGCATAGAAGCCACGGAAAGCGAGCAGACTCTCATAGACGCTACCCAATTGGTTGACACCTAAGTTGGCGTAACTGATGCGACCGCAGTAGTTTTTCTTCTTCGAGAGAGACAAGGCGCGGATGATTTCCTGCCACTTGACGTTGCGGAGGCGCACGGAGGCAAGGTGGTGGAGGTTCTTGTCGTTGAAGAGAGGCGAGTCGATAGGACGGACGTTGAAGCCTTTGCCTGCGCCCGTCTTGCTATGCCCAGTATGACCGTCGGAGAGCAGGGAGAACAAATGGCGCATACTACTGTCGAAGAAGTAGCCGTTGCGACTCTCTTCGCTGTTGAGGCGCACCATCTCGAGGTCGCGGAGGGCTTCGAGCGAATAGCCCCGACGGTAGGTTTCGTCGTTCAACGGCAAGATCTCCAACTCTTCACGGCTCTCGGCATAGAAAAGGAAGAGAAGCCGATAGATGATGGTGAGGCAGTCGTCTTTCACCTGCTGTTCGAAAGTGTCGTCGGTATAGTCTGGCACGGGCAGTGAGTTCTGATGATTCCACCAATAGAGAGCCTCGTTGGCGAGTGTCTCCACGGCAAGGATGACCCCCTCTTTAAGGTCTTTCGTCACCTCGTAGGCGTTTTTATAACTCTCTTCGATGATGCTGTCCATCAAGTCAATTTCGCCATCGGCAGCCAACGTCTGTTTCGAGCAGAGAATATGGAAAAGCGCGTAGTAGTTGCGAAATGCGGTAAGATGGGCTTGGGCAAAAAGTTCATCGAGCGAAAACTCCAAATAAGCACCCTTCGCCCATTTTTCCTTGTCGAGAAGGAATACCTTGTTGCCTGCCATCATCAAGAT